>JAPLEB010000154.1 GCA_026391555.1 Bacteroidia bacterium
TATATACGGAATTTATCCATCGCCATCCTTCTGTTATTCTTTACTGCAGGCTGCGAGGATTTCCTGAAAGAGGAATCAATTTCTAATATTACTGCTGATTCTTATGTGGCGACTCAAGCCGGTTATGAGGATCTGGTAAGGTCATGTTATCCGCTTTTACGCGATTTCATACTTATGTATCCACTTGTTTTACCTGGGACAGACATATTTCAGAGAAGTAACTGGACTGCAACTACCGTTGGGGACGGATACCCCTTCGACCAGTACGATATAAACTTAAATGCTTCAACGGCGGAATTGTCATCTTTCTGGGACATATTATACCGGGAGATAGCCAGATGTAATTCATCCATTCAGCGTGCTGATGGAATAGCATATCTTGATGCTGCAAAAAAAGCAGCAAGGGTATCTGAAGCTAAATTTCTTCGTGCTCTGAGTTACTTTTATCTGGTTCAGACTTGGGGAGATGTTCCTATGCCACTGACCGAAACAGTGACCTCAAGTAAAAACGTTGTCAGGGTATCTTCAGTTGCAATTTACACTCAGATTCTGAAGGACCTTACTGAAGCTGAAGCTGACTTGCCGCCAACAGCTACAGATTATGGTCGGATTACAAAAGGAGCTGCACAGTTCCTATTATCCCGTGTTTATCTCACACGCGGGTGGAACTATAATAACTCACTTGGAGGAACAGCCGCTGATTTTAAAAGTGCACTGGATTGGGCTGATAATGTTATTGCAGCCTATCCGCTGGTAGCTCAATACAGCACCCTTTTTCCAAAACGGTCGAATAATCCTCTCACCCAATATACCGGCGCTCAGACTGACAGGAACACTGAAGTAGTATTTCCCATTCAATACAATAGCGATGTACTTACTAATGCTATGGAACTCGCGATTGGAGGTCCCGCTGCCAGAGAACCCGGAAATTATTATCATTCAATATTCCCCGGCAACTCAGAGCTTGTTGGTAATGCCGGCAGAACAAGTGATTACAACAGGACTCTGCCCCAAAATATTCCACCACCTTCATTGTACCGGCTTTTCGACCCCCAGAAGGATAAACGTTATCTCCACGATTTTGTGGATGCCATTTATGCTATAAAGGCTGTTAGTAATTATGCTTACAGCTACACCGATCCGAATGCAAAGGTCAGTTATGCAGTAGGTGATACAGTTTGTTATTTCAGACCATGGAACAATCCTGCATCCGGAGCCCAGAAAGGAATAGACGAAGGCGGAACTAAAAAATATGCTGTTATAAACATTGATCAGTATATCGATGGAATTCCTGTCTCACGTCTCAGAAGTCCGGCACCTTCAATGTGGAAATTCTGGCAACCAGGGATCACTTATGGTGATGGTCAGGGAACCTTCGACTTTGCACTTTTTCGCTCTGCTGAAGCTTACCTCATAGCTGCTGAAGCCATAGTGAAAGGTGCAACAGGTGGGGTCCTTGGTGGAGCTGATGTGTATTATAACAAGTTGATTGACAGAGCTGTAGGTATAGGAGTGAATCCTATGTGTGCCCAATATCCGGCAGATTTAACTTCTTTTGCAACTATCTCTTACCGGGCAACTCCTGCAACTATTACAATTGACCTGATTTTAGACGAAAGTGCAAGAGAGTTATTAGGTGAATTTAACCGCTGGTACGATCTGAAAAGAACAGGGAAACTTATAGAACGTACCAAAAAGATGAATTTATGGACAAAAGCCAGGGGTACCAATATGGCAGATTATCACCTGGTACGTCCGATTCCTCAGACCGAAATTGACCGGTCATCACCGGCCATTATGCAGAATACCGGGTATTAGTGAATTAACAATCCGGTTAGGTTAATATTTTTTGATAAGAAAAGAAGGTTAATCCCTTCTTTTCTTATTTTATCTTGTCGTATCTTGTCATATCTTTTTGAGGTTTGAAACTATTTGCCGGTTACATAAATCGCGAGACCTTTTACTTAAGGTAAAATCAATAAAATCGGAAACAGATCAATAATTTAATAGCCTTTAATTAGCAGAAAAATGAAAAATTTAAGACTTTCAAATTTAGTATTAGGTCCTTGCTTGATACTAAGTAATGTTGCCTGTTTGCAAACACACAAGGAGCCAAAAACTGCTGAAAAACAGCCCAACATTATCCTGATCCTGGCCGACGACATAGGTTTTGAAACCATTGGTTGTTACGGGAGTGCAATCTATAAAACTCCCAGGATCGATAAGATGGCCGAGCAAGGCGTAAGGTTTGAACAATGCTATTCTCAGTCATTATGTTCCCCTTCGCGTTTACAAATAATGACCGGGAAATCGAACTTCAGAAATTATGAGCGATGGGGTTACCTTAACCAGAATGAAACCACTTTTGCCCATATTTTAAAATCGCAGGGATATGCTACCTGTATTGCCGGGAAATGGCAGCTAAGGGGAGACGAATATGCTCCATACAAAGCGGGTTTCGATGAATACCTGTTGTGGAATATAGTGGATACCAGCTCCACTTATAATGAACGTTATAAAAATCCGCGCGTTGTAGAAAACGGGGAAAAGAAAAAATACGAAAACGGTGAGTACGGGCCTCAGCTTTTCGTTAATTACATTACAAACTTTATGGAGCGAAAAAAAGATGGTCCTTTCCTGGTGTATTATCCTATGGTGCTTTCCCATCGCCCATTTGTCCCATCTCCTGATTCTAAAGATTATGGTGATTTTGTGGTGGTAGATAAAGGTGATTCCGGAGGTTCGCGTTCTGACACTACTTATTTTAAAGATGAAATGGCCTTCGTTGACAAAAATGTTGGTGAAATTATCGATAAAGTCCATGAACTGGGTATCAGCGAAAATACGCTTATTCTGTTTACAGGTGATAATGGAACCGGTACCGAAATAATTTCTGCCATGAAAGATGGCAAAAAAATTCCGGGAATGAAAGGTTTTACCAACGAGTATGGCATCCATGTACCGCTCGTAGCTTATTGGGAGGGAAAGATAAAACCCGGCCAGGTAAATAGTAACCTTGTTGATTTCACTGATTTCCTGCCAACACTTTGTGATGCTGCAAAAATTAAATTGCCTGAGAGTTTTATTACAGATGGACGAAGTTTTCTGCCATTAATGCTTGGAGAGTCATATACACCGAGGGAATGGCTGTTTTGCCACTACGATCCTATGAAAAGTGGTTTTACGAAAGCCCGGTTTGTACACAACAAAGAATGGAAATTGTACGAAAGCGGGGAGATATTTAACGTTATCAACGACCCTTTGGAAAAAAATGTAATTCCGGAAAGCGCTCTGAATTCAGAACAGAAAAAGCTGATTTCCACATTCAGGGAAGTGTTTGCCAAGATGGTGAAAGTAGAAGAAATAAAGCCGGTTAAAGAGGAAAAAGAGAAAAAGAAACCAAACGAAGGAGAGGATTTATAAGATGTTGAGTCGTTCGCAGCGTTATCTGTATGGGACAAACTATGCAGTGAAAAAATTTTATGATGATAAGAATGAAACGAACTGATTTTATACGAAAAGTCGTATTAATAGCCGGCCTTTTTCTTTATTTTTCATGGACAATGCAAGGTCAGGTAAACACCAAAATTAACTGGCCTGTTTTTATGGCTAAGCATGATCTGATTTGGGAAGAGCTCCCTCTGCAATGGAACGAAGGTGCATTTACCGGGAATGGACAGGTTGGTATGATGATTTATGCGACATTAAAAGACAACCGCATTGATTTTCATCTTGGTCGTCAGGATGTGACCGACCACCGAAAAGCGCCCAACAGTAAATCGTCAATGGGAGCAGAAGGGGCTTCTGTCATGTATGATTATCCGCGTTTAGATATTGGTCGGATAGTGTTGCGCCCTGCCGGTAAAATAATTTCAGGAACTATGCGACAGGATTTGTGGAATGCAGAAATCAGCGGAAAAATTATTACCGATTTGGGTGAGATTTCATTCAAAGCATTTACTCCCCACGATCGTATGCTCAATGTGATTGAGATTATTTCATCTGAAAAGAAGAATAACAGCAAGGCTGCTTATAAATGGGAATTTTTGCCTGGAAATCCAGCCTCTCCGCGGGCACAAGTTCTTCCCGAACGAATTGGAGTCGAAGGTTATATAACCAATCCCAATCCGATAATACAAGAAACAGACGATATTTCGGTGTGTGTGCAATCACTGTTGGCTGGGGGCGACTATGCCACAGCCTGGACAGAGAAAATAACAGCGGAGTCTTCACAATCAACCTTATATGTTTCAACTGCCAACGAAGTGCCTGAATCTAATGCGTCTGCCGGTGTAGCTACGCAAACCATTCTCGATGCCTCAAAACTTGATAGCAAAGCATTAAAAAGTCCTCACCGCGATTGGTGGCACCAGTTTTATAAGCAATCGTTTCTAACTATTCCTGATGCGAAAACGGAGTCTTTCTACTGGATTCAGATGTACAAAATAGCAACCTGTTCGCGGCCTGATGGTCCCGCAGTTGATTTGTTTGGCCCTGTTTTTCGTGTGAGTCAATGGCCCGGTCTTTGGTGGAATCTTAACGTGCAACTTACCTACTGGCCATTTTATGCGAGCAATCATCTCGAGCTTGCAGGAAATTTAATTCAATTGATTGATGATCAATTTAATCCTTTACTCGAAAGCTTTCGTGGACCCACACTAGGCGATTTTGGATGGGTGATGCATAATTACTGGTTGCATTATCGATATTTGGGCGACTGGAAATCGATTCAGGAAAAATGGGTTCCTAAAGCAATGAAAATTATTGAAGCTTATCAGGATATGCAACAGCGAAACGCATCCGGAAAAATTGAATTGTTTCCTATGGGTTCACCTGAATATAAAGGATTTGCAGTTTTCCCAAATACAAATTATAACCTTGCTATTTTACATTGGTTGCTTAATTCACTCATTGAATCAAACGAAAAATTCAATACCAATCAATCGAATGTGGCTAAATGGAAACAAATGTTGGCTGATCTTATTCCCTATCCGGTTGACGAGAATGGATTGATGATAGGCAGTAACCAGTCATTTGATATGGGGCATCGCCATTTCTCACATTTAATGGGACTATATCCCTTATTTCAGTTGAGCCCGGATTCTCCGGAAGATAGAAAGTTGATTGAAAAATCGTTGGTTCACTGGCACAAAATTGATAACGGTGAAAAATTAAACGGTTATTCATTTACAGGTGCAGCATCGTTATATGCTGCTCTTGGAAGGGGCAATAATGCCAATGAGCTTCTTCAACAATTTTTAGCGGGAAAAGGTGGCCGCGGTCTATTATTACCTAATACGATGTATGCTGAAGGTAAAGGTAAAAATCCGGTAATAGAAACTCCCCTAAGTGCTGCATCTTCCATCATGGAGTTACTCGTTCAGAGTTGGGGCGGTAAAATCAGGATCTTTCCTGCAGTTCCAGACGAGTGGAAATATGCTTCATTTTATCATTTAAGGGCCCAGGGAGGATTTTTGGTAAGTGCTGTCAGAAGTCAGGGAAAAACGGAATGGGTTTCTGTGAAAAGTTTATCTGGAGAACCCTGTGTTGTGAAAATTCCAGGCTGGACAACTGCTCAACAAACTGGGAAAGGCAATAAAATTCCGGTAACCAGAATAGCTGAAGGCGAATTCAGAATTGATCTAAAAGCTGAGGATGAAGTTGTACTGTCATCCGGAGCAGAAAAAATAAAAACGATTATAAAACCGCTTGCTCATCCTTCAGTCGAAACGAACCTTTACGGAGTTAAAAAAGGGCAGCAATTGCCGATTGATCAAAGCTGGCCTTTGCCGGAGTTTAAATTAAAGTAAAGGACAGATTTTATGATAAAATCTTAAGATATAGAAGCATTCAACCCGGTCGAAGAAAATTTAATTATCAGAATAAAGTTAACGCAAAATGAAACCATATATCATTTCTTTTCTTTTTCTTGCTACTCTCTTCCCTGCAATCAATCATGTTCAGGGACAAAACCCATCCGTTGACTTTAAAAAAGGGGAGTTGCTTTATCAGAATTCGCTGGCATCGAAAAACGATGTGGCCGACTGGAAAATGGAGGGGCCGGGTGTAACAGAATTCAAAGACGGCTGGATGGAGATGTATTCTCCCGATGAAAAATTTCACCACGTTTTCTGGTGCCCAAAGGATTTTCCGGGAAGTTTCGTTGCTGAGTGGGAATTGCAAAATCTGGAAACCGATGCCGGATTGTGCATTATTTTCTTTTCAGCCAAAGGAAATAACGGAGAAGATATTTTCGATCCTTCATTTCCAAAAAGAGACGGCACTTTCAGTCAATATACCAAAAGCAAATATTTCAACAATTATCATATTTCATATTATGCAAATGGCAGGGATGATCCCGGACGAGAGATATCACACCTCCGTAAGAACAAAGGTTTCAACATGGTGCTGGAAATAGAACCGGGAATTCCTGTAAAATCAACAGCAATTCATAAAATGACACTGATAAAGGATGGCCCTCATATAGTGATGTTTGTCGATGAACGTAAAATTATAGACTGGATGGATGATGGGAAAAAACATGGACCGGTGCTGGATGGTGGAATAATGGCCTTTCGCCAGATGCAATGGACACATTTCAGATACCGGAATCTTAAAGTTTGGTCGATAAAGAATTAAAA
This sequence comes from Bacteroidia bacterium, assembly GCA_026391555.1. Lineage (GTDB taxonomy): Bacteria > Bacteroidota > Bacteroidia > Bacteroidales > VadinHA17 > LD21. Next base: position 6,642 of record JAPLEB010000154.1, read on the forward strand.
GGATGAAACGAAAGAAAATTATTATCATTATTTCGGTTGTTTTAGGCTTACTCATTGTCCTGTTCACATTACCCGACTTATTAGCCGGTGCAGGAAGGAAAACAGGAGACCCGCTTCCAAAGGGAAATATTGAAATCCCGGTTAAACGAACAATTCAATACAAAAACACTTCGCAAATTCAAGAAGAAATAATTGATTATTGGTCGAAAGGTAAAGTCTCCGATTGGGTTGATGGAGAAAAAATCGACCTGAAAAATCCAAGAACTGTTTTAGGCTGTTTGTTAGCCGGAAAACGTGTGGAAGAAATCAATAAATATCTTCTAAGCCAAAAATCCACCGGTACAGCCGGTTCTCGTTGGCTGTTAAATCCCAAAGGCGGGTATGATTTCAATGCCATGGCATTTACGCCTGTACTTTTCCTGTTCGACGATAAACCTGAATTACTTAATCCTGAAACTAAAAAGCATCTGGTCAATAATATCCTTACCATTGAAGGTGCCGGTTTTACCAGGAATGTACCATATACCGGTTTTCAGGATTCAGAAAATCACGTCCTTATGGCTGAGAGTGCACGCTATTTAAAAAATCAGTGGCTCCGCGAAAACGGAAATTTATTGCCAGATTATGATAATAAGAATAATGGAGTGGAGGAAGGTTTGAAAGAATACTTGAAAGAAATATATACTTATGGGGTTTATGAATTCAATTCCGACCCTTACCTGGGTTATACCTATTCTTCTTTGTTGAACCTGAATGCATTTGCTACCGGGGAAGTAAAGGATCTTGCAACAAAAATACTCGACATGATCAACTGGCAATATGCTTTGAACAGCTATCAATTCAAACATTTTCCTCCCTACCGGAGATTGTTTAAGGATGCATTTAGCCAGGAAATTGTTTCGGATTATCATTCGGTTATGCTGATGGTATGGGCCGGTTTTCAGAATGATTCGCTTAAAATTGACATTACACAAGGAAAACATGTTGCGTTGTGGGCTGCCATGCTGCCCTACCGGCCGGCGGATAAAGTGATGGAATGGACATTGAATAAACCGAATGCCTATTTCGTAAAGATGGGACATGGTAATAATTCATGTCCGGAGATTTGCTCGGGAGATAAGAGTTATCTGCTTTCTGCCGGAGGCTCTAACCAGGGCAGACGTTCTATGATCATGAGCAAACCAACAGTTTTATTCCTCGACGATAATGCGCGGATGTTGAAGGAAACTTTTCATGCCTATGGCCCCGGCGAGGATTTTATGGGCTGGAACAATACAGGAGTTTATGATGATTTTTCATGCACGAAAGGGATTGTACATATCCCTGAAGGGAAACAGGCAGTACTCTCTTCTGATGAATGGCAGATTTTTACTATTTCTGAAGGTATTTATCTTGCTGTTTTTTCTGAAAAAGAGGTGGGACTGATGGTAATTGTAAGAGCCCCTTCTGCAAAGGAAGCATTGAATGAAATAGTGATAAGTAACCCTGATAAAAAATTATACCAAACGCAATTCAAACATCCAAACGGTAATTTTATTGAATATGATCTGGATTCACCCAAAGACACCTGGGTTATTACAAGTGTAAATAACAAGCCGGTAAACAGGCAATTTGACAGGTGGCCATTTTTTGAAGGGAATATTTAAGGAGTGAAATATTGGGAAAGTAAAATAAATATTCACAAACAATTATAAAAATGATTTGCAAATGAAGCAGGTATTTAAGTTTTCCTTAGCAATCTTATTATTGTTTATCCGGATAGATTCTGCATCAGCGCAGGAGTCGCAAACCCTCATTTTTAAAGAGTTTGAGAATCCCCCGCACGAATATTCAATTTTGCCTTTCTGGGGATGGAATGGGACACTAAAAGAGAATGAGATTAAACGTCAGATAGATATGATGTTAGATAAAGGTATTTATG
>JAPLEB010000161.1 GCA_026391555.1 Bacteroidia bacterium
TATGAAAGGTGTTTTTAAAATGGTAAAACAACATGATATACAAAAGGAAGTTTATCTAGATGCTGGTCAACCGGTCAAAAAAAGAGTGGAAAATCTTTTATCTCTTATGACCCTGGATGAGAAAATCGCTCAGCTCAGCGGTATCTGGGTGTATGAAATATTAGAGGGAAAGCAGTTTTCGGTTAACAAGGCAAATGTTGTTATGAAAGATGGAATTGGACAAATAACCCGTCTTGGTGGGGCAAGTAATTTTGATCCACCGGTTTCTGCCAGAATAGCAAATCAAATACAGAAATATCTGATTACAAATACCCGTCTTGGTATTCCGGCTATCATCCATGAAGAATCTTGCAGTGGGTATATGGCCAAAGGGGGCACCTGTTTTCCCCAGACTATAGGGGTGGCCAGTACCTGGGATCCTGAGTCAGTAGAAGAAATGGGCAATGTCATAAAGGAACAAATGAGATCAGTGGGTGCCCATCAAGCTCTTGCCCCTGTACTGGATGTTACGAGGGATGCAAGATGGGGAAGGGTGGAAGAAACTTTTGGAGAAGACCCCTACCTTGTTTCGAAGATGGGGGTATCCTATATCAAGGGAATTCAGGATAGTGACTGGAAGAAGGGTATAATGGCAACCGGTAAACACTTTGTAGGGTATGGTGTTTCGGAAGGTGGAATGAACTGGGCACCGCCACATATTCCCCAAAGAGAAATGCGCGAGGTATTCTTGATGCCTTTCGAAGCGGCTGTGAAAGAAGCCGGGATTGCCTCCATCATGGCAGGATACCATGAACTGGATGGTATCCCCTGTCATGGTTCAAAAGAGCTTTTAACGGATATCCTGAGAGATCAATGGGGCTTCGACGGGCTGCTGGTATCCGATTATTTCGGCATCAATATGCTCTATGACTATCATCATGCTGCAAAAGACAAGGATCATGCGGCCAAGATAGCCCTTGAGGCCGGCGTCGATGTGGAACTCCCGAGCACCGATTGCTATGGAAAACCATTAAAGGCTGCAGTGGAAAAGGGTTTGGTGAAGGAATCAGTGATTGATACATCTGTAATGAGAATACTTAGAATGAAATTTTTACTGGGGCTTTTTGAAAATCCCTATGTAGATGAGAAAAAGGCCGCCATGGTATTTGATACGCCAGAGCAGAGGGCACTTGCATACAAAATAGCACAAGAATCGATTGTGCTTTTAAAAAACCAGGGAGATTTACTTCCCATCAGAAAAGATATTGCATCGATTGCTGTAATCGGACCAAATGCGGATACCGTGAGAAATATCATCGGAGACTATGCATACCCATGCCATGTGGAAGCACTCATTGAGATGAGCAAGAATACAGAATTATTCAATACCCCTGTTCCTGAAAAAGTGGAATTGGCTGATAGCTTTGTGCCAATCTCCAGTATATTGGAGGGAATAAAGGATAAAGTCTGCAGAGACACTATGGTTCACTATGCAAAGGGTTGTGATGTTAGGAGTGATTCCAAGGATGGTTTTGCCGAAGCCATTGAAGCTGCAAAAAAATCGGAAGTGGCGATTGTGGTTGTGGGTGACAAATCCGGACTTATTGAAGACTGTACAAGTGGAGAATCCAGAGACAGAGCCGATCTTAATTTGCCGGGGATACAGGAGGAGCTTATAAGGGCTGTTTATGAAACCGGCACCCCTATAATTGTTGTGCTTATCAATGGCAGGCCTTTATCCATCAATTGGATTGCCGAAAATATTCCGTCGGTGCTGGAGGCATGGCTGCCCGGAGAAGAAGGAGCTTGTGCGGTAGCGGACATCCTTTTCGGAGATTATAATCCGGGAGGTAAACTGCCCATATCATTTCCAAGATCTGTGGGCCAGGTGCCGGTCTATTATAATCACAAACCATCCGGCGGCCGTTCCCATTGGAGAGGTAATTATGTCGAGATGAGCAGCAAACCGCTTTTTCCATTTGGTTATGGTCTCAGCTATACCGATTTTGAATACAACAATATGGTTATTATACCTAAGAGTATATCCTGGGACGGCCAAATTGAAATAAACGTTGATGTAAAAAATACCGGGTCCTGCGCAGGAGATGAGGTTGTGCAGTTATATATCAATGATACGCAGTCTGAGGTGACAAGACCCGTAAAAGAATTGAAGGGTTTTAAGAGGATTACTTTGAAATCGGGCGAGAAGAAGACGGTTACGTTTATTCTATCAATAGCGCAGTTGAGCTTCTACAACAAAGACATGAAGTATGTTGTAGAACCTGGAATTATAAAAGTTATGTTAGGGAGTTCTTCAGAGGACATTCGGTTAACGGGAGAATTTGAAATAACCGGCGAAGCAACAGAAATTGAGAGTGGAAAGAAATATTTCACCTTGATAAGGGTTAAATGATGGGCACCCAATCGAAGTATCGTAATAATCAGTAAAAACAAAGAGGAGAAAATGATATTTTATAATCCCATCATTCCAGGGTATTATCCTGATCCAAGCACATGCAGAGTTGGAGAAGACCATTATCTTGTCACAAGCACTTGTGAGTTTTTTCCAGGCGTACCGGTATTTTACAGTAAGGATTTGATTCACTGGAAACAGATTGAACTCTGACTCCCAAATTATTTAAAAATTATTGACTTCTATTTGAAAACAAGATATTATTAAAACATAATAATATAGAACTTAAAATAAGTAATGAAAAAAGAAATCTCCAAAAATTCAATGAATTATTATACTAAAGTTACCTGCAAGTTACTATCAAACAACGAAAGGGGGGATGTATCTTTCTAAAAAATGTAAACTTGACTAGACTGATTATTGCGATGTAGAAAATTTAGTTTTTGCTTTGGGTACAAGTATTACAAATTTTAATTTTATGTTTAAAGGAGATTTTTATTATGAAAAAATATAGTATCACTTTATTAACGATTGTATTGTTCGTTGTATTAGGCCTCTCGGTTTTTGCTGCAGATACACCTATAAAGATTGGTTTATCATTTTCTGATTTTACTCTTGAAAGGTGGGTAAGAGAAGCAGCTGACATGACTGAGTTAGCGCGTAAAGCTGGTGCTCAGGTTATCGTCCAAGA
>JAPLEB010000100.1 GCA_026391555.1 Bacteroidia bacterium
TGTATGCGGAGCTCCCATATCCACATCGCAAAGTGCGACAATATTGCACAACCCTGTTTCATATAAGGACCTGACATCCGATCCACCACGGTTTCCAATTCCGATACAGGCAACATTAATCCGTTCACTTGCTTTTGCCAGTCCAGCTGCCCGTTCAGTACTGCCTAACGCTCTTGTACGTATTGTAGGAAGCATTGTTGCCGCCGAAAGCAAAAGGGCATTTTTTAAAAAAGATCGGCGCGAATTTCTATTTGAGCTCATTTTCTTAGGTTTTTAATTATATAATAGATATGTATACTTAAATATTTAAACATTTTATCACACCCCGCATGTAGCCTACTGACTCTGCTAATCCAGGGATTGGTGTTTCGGCATCCTTTTCATATTCAAAAGTTAAGTTTCCTTTGTATCCACTCTTTTTCACAGCTTTAAGAAATTTTGGAATATCAATTTTCCCTCTCCCCATTTCATAAGTGAAGCCTTTTTTCCCATGCGATGTTACATCTTTAACGTGCATATCAAGAATACGGTTTTTGTATTTATCAATTATAACATCCGGATCCTCATTAATTCTAAATGTATGGCCTATATCCATACACAATCCGAAACGGGGATCGCGTCCATCAACCTTTTCAAACGCAGAAACAACCGTTGGATATACCAGATCACTTGGGACATGATTATGAATAGCCACGCAAATATCATAATCCATAATTTTCTGTTCGGTGTAATCAACAAGCTCATGTAAAGGAGAACCGATAATCATCCTTACGCCTGCATTCTTCGCATATTCGAAAGCTTTGTCTGTTTCATCTTTTGATCTCATATAAATAACTCCAACCGAATAAAAGTCTAACCCGGCTTCTTTCATTTTCGATTTTACTTCATCGAATTGCTGAGCTCGTTGTATCATTTGCCCGGTGGGGTCAATTGGCTTCGGGAAAGTTTCAATTCGTAGATTATCGAAGCGTCGTCTCCAATTAATCGAAACGTAACCTCGGGATCAGGAACCGTTGTGTCGAACGTAAACTCGCCAAAAGCATATCTCCCTGAAATACCATAGAGTTGAGTGGTCCATTTAGGATCAGTTGGAGGAGGGCCTGTCCTGCCGCCGAGACTGCCTGCTTCAAACTCATAGAAATTATATCCTGAAGGCCGGGGGATGCGAAATCCGCGTGCGCCATGCCTGTCACCTGAAATAAGTAATACACCTCCGATATGGTTCTTTTCAATCAGATTAAAAATTTTCTCACGTCCTTCAGGGTCATTAACCCCCCATGAATCTTTACCGTCTGAAACATAATCGCTCCACATTGTACCATTTGACAGGATGATAAAAGGCCCCTTACAATCCAATAATTGTGCTTCGAGCCATTTCATTTGTTCATCACCGAGGAATGATCCCTTTTCTCCTGTGCGAAAATACCGTTCATCGGTCATAATAATATCACAGGGACCGACCCTTGTCCGTAGAAATACACCTTTATCTTTTTCACCAAAACCGTAGGACGGATTATTCCATGCATGTCTGAACACATCCCACACTTTCTCCTTATCCTCTTTTGTGAAACCTGAAGGAATTCCGGCAAGATCATTGTCGAAATAGTCATGATCATCCCATGTTGCGTAGACTGGTACAGAGGCGACAAGACTCTGCCAGGCAGGGAATAAGTCACGTAACAGATAGTCTGCGCGGTGTAGCCCGGCATTATTGTCTCTGTCCTGCACGGCGATGTCGCCATAGATCAACATAGCTGACGGCTCTCGGCTTATAATTACATCGGCTTGCTTCTGATTGCCCAATCCCCATCTGTGAAAACATGTTCCAAAAGCAATACTTTCTTTTGTTGGCTGTTTGCCGTCAGGGGGAGTAATGATAGATGCATTTTTTGGGATGGGAATAGGTTTACCATCTACTAGTACCCGATAGGAATAATGCATTGCTGGTTTCAATCCGGTTACAGGTACAATGGCTGACATATCTGTTTCGAGTGTGCTTTGTACCGGACCGAAAGATTTCTCAGAACCATCGATCGTCACTTTAACCTCGACCCTGGCCGGAAGAAAAGTACGAAGCCAAACATTTACTCCAGTCGGACTGACTGTTCCAAGCATGGGACCTCCCAGTTTTATTATCCCATTCTCCTTGCACAATTGCCTAAATTTTGCGTCATCTGCCAGATCAGCATATGTACCATTTAAGGGTTTCGCCGCGAAGATATTCCAAGCAGCCAGATACAGACGCTGAATGTTGGCAGGCCTTTCCCCCCATTGATTCAGCAACTCCATGTTACCTTTCGGATCCAGGTTTTTTTCGGCAGCTTTTTCCTTTTTTTGTTTTGCCTTAATGGCATCTTGGGTCGGATCAGTTTTTTTCTGTTTAGTTTTAGTCTCAGTTTGTGAATTACAAATTTGACTAAATGCCAGAATAATAATTAATAAAAAACTTAATTTTTTCATTTTATAAAATTACTTGATATTTAAAAACAATTTAAAGAGTAAATAACTATATCAAAGAGCTCCTTCTTCAAGAGGATCGTCATCGAACGTTGCACGGAAAAAATCTTCATAACTGATTTTACCAGATAGTAATCCTTCATTCTTATTCAGTCAGCTGCTTCTGTTTTTTATACTCTGAAGGCTGTTTAAAATAATGAGGAGGCAACTTATCTAATTCAATCTGGAACGATTCTTTTATTTTCTTTTGATCTGCCGATAGATTATTTTCTGATATAGGATAGAGTTCAAGAACATCCTTTATTACATTATAAAACCTGCCATCGTTGTACAGTTTATATTCCTTATTTCTCATAAAACGACCGTACCAACGCTCCGGGCCTCCACCTTTTAAAGGGTCGTAGTGAACAAATACCGTCTCACGCGGAGTGTGTGTGTTGCCACACAATAAATTATAAAAGCTCTTTCCGTCAATGTTTTTCGGTATTTCAATACCTGCAATGTCTGCAAGAGTAGGCAAGAAGTCACTGAAATCAATTAGCTCGTTGTATTCAAAGCCTTGTTTAACAGTACCCGGATTATAAACTATCATTGGTGCATGGGTTCCTGCATCAGGCATTGTTCCTTTACCTCCATGGAAGGGGCCGTTTATTGTTTGTGTTGTTAAGGAATAATGAGTACCATTATCTGCAGTAAAAATAAATATTGTATTATTCATAATTTCCAGATCGGTTAATTTATCAACCAGCTCTTTCATAAGCTTGTCAGTATATTCAACCATGTCCTTGAAATACTTGTCGTTTTTTTCAAGCCTCCTGTTTTTATCTTTCCATTCTTTCGAATCAGGAGTAGGCACAAAAGGAGAATGTACCAATATCATAGGGTAATAAAGGAAAAAAGGTTTCTCTTTATTTCTTTCAATGAAATTAAGAGCATATTTTTGTACCACATCGGGTCCATATGCATCTTCAAGTCCGGTAAGTTTTTTCCCGTTTTCATAAAGTAAAGGATCAGCATACCTCTCGCCCTCGTCTTCCACGTTCCACAAGCAATGTTCATCAAACCCGAAATGCAGAGGCCGTTCCATAAGATTGCCGGATTTAAACTTTGTATTCTGGCCGTTTAATTGCCATTTTCCCACAACACATGTGGCATAACCTGCATCTTTGAGCATATTACCAAAAGTTCGCTCATTTACATCAAGATATTCAAATGCTGTATAATTGCGATAACCATATTTGCCGGTCATGATTTCCACCCTCGAAGGCGTGCACAGAGCACATGAAATTGTATAATTAAATTTTATACCTACTCTGGAAAGGTTATCAAGAAAAGGAGTGTTATATGATAAACAGCCGTTAACGCTTAAGCATTCATAGCCCATATCGTCTGCCAAAACTAAAACGATATTTGGCTTTCGGGGAGCGCTATTATCTGAAAAAGCAGGAATTGTTGCTGCTAAAGATAAAACTACGCTCATTTTAGTTGTTAAATATTTATTCATGTCAGTAGATTATTTATTAAGACTCTTGTTTATATTATCCCAGGTTTCCCATTCTTTTATAAGCTCTTCCGCAACTGCAGGAAATTTTTTAATCAGGTTATTTGTTTCGGTTTGGTCAATTCCAATATTATATAGTTCCCATGGCCCATTATTATCGGAAACAAGTTTCCAATTTTCTTTTCGAATTGCTTTTCCTTGTGACCATTTCCAAAATATCGGATTTTGTCTGTCAGGATTAATTCCCTTAGTTAGTAATGGCAACAAGCTTACTCCGTTAACCGGATTGATTTTCTCGTTATTAAAGAATGAAGGATATTCAGCGCCAGTTATATCAAGTATGGTTGGCATAATATCAATAAAATGGGAGGGATAATCAGTAATTCCTCCGCGATTTACAATTTTCCCCTTCCAATAAAATATCAATGGTGTAGAAATACCTCCTTCATGACTATTTGATTTGTAATAACGAAAAGGAGTATTACTTACATTTGCCCATGATGTATTGAGTCGATTATATCGCCCCACGCTTCCAATGGGATATTTGAGATCTGATGTATACTTTTTCCCGTACAACCAACTATTTGTCTCGCTATCATTTTGGGCTCCGTTATCTGACATAAAAAGAATGACGGTATTGTCCATCTCGCCCAAATCTTTAAGTTTTGTGAAGATTCTTCCGATGTTTTGATCAACACGGTCAATCATTGCAGCATACGTGGACATAATTGAATCACGCTCTAATTTTTCGTTGTATGACAAGGAATCCCAATTTTCATAAGTAGGAGGGGATAAAGGGAAATTCTTTTTTATCAAGCCCATTTCTTTTTGTTTTTCATACCTTTTTTGCCTTATGGTTTCATATCCAGCCATATATTTTCCATAATATTTTTTAATATCCTCCGGCCATGCCATTAATGGATCATGAGGTGCATTAAATGCGACGTAAAGGAAAAATGGCTTATTGTCATTTTTGTATTCCTCAAGGTATTTAATGGCATAATTTGTGAAATAGTCAGTTGTATAAAAATCCTTTTCTTCCGGTGTATATGGGAATATTGATAAACTATCTATTGCCCAATTGCGGGTCTCCTTTGTTCCTCTTTTATTTGCCGGAATTGGTTCACCCGGTCGCTGAATTCCGGGATTAAAGTAATTACAACACCCATCTTTTAATCCAAAATATCTGTCAAAACCAAAATAGACAGGATTTTCTTCACCATGATGTTTCCCCGTCATCAGCGTGCGATATCCGGCATTACGCAGTACTTCGGCAATTGATACTGCATTAATAAATGATGCCGGGTTTTCATCCATGCCGGTATTTTGAGCATATTGTCCGGTTAACAGGCATGCTCTTGAGGGAAAACATTTGGCTGTATTATAAAACCGTGAAAAACGCAGGCTTTCTTTTGCCAGGTTATCAAGATTCGGTGTTTTAATTTCTCCTCCATAGCAACCAATGTCGGAGAAACCCATATCATCGACTAAAAAGATCAGGATATTAGGCCGTTTTTCGTGTTGTTCCCGGTTGTTAACAGTTTGAGCATATTGTTCCCGACTGTAACCAGTAAGAACAATGAGTAAAATTACGCGAATAAAAAGTTTTTTCATTTTATATTAGTCAATTTGTAAGTGTCTTCAATGCCTGACATATCTAAAAAATAAGAATTTATGGAATCTCTCCATTCCCGGGCATATCCTTCCTGTTGTATCAGTTTATTTTTAACATGTTCAAAACGTTCATCATCGATCAAACCTTTTAATGATTGCCATTGAGCCTGATACTTTAATACTTGCTCAACGCCTTCATTATGTGAATCGTAAATATGCTGGATGACAGTTTTACCTGATTTTAATTTATATGTATATGGCACATGGTGTAAGAAAAGAAGTAATTCATCGGGACAGGTTGACAGGTCTTCGTATTCTGACTTCACAGGTTCAAAATATTGATTTGTATAACCACTGCCTGTGGCAATAGTACGATCATAACCAACACCATTTTTGTCGGCCTTATGGTAATCCACTCTTTTTGATGGTGCCGGGTAAAAATGGCTCTCATCACGATCGTTTCTGCTACACATAAGACCACATCCTAAAGGTGACGTATAGTTTTCGTATGTTTCCCAGGAGGTAAGAAGTATGCTATTTAAAACTGAATGTATCTTTTCATTATTCCCAAAAGTCTGAAGAATCCATTCATCAGTGATTTGACCGATTGAGAGATCAGGATTCCAGGCTAACCTGCCAAAACCATATAGATTTGCCTGGGCAAGAAGATGTCCTGTCCAGTTTTGGTCATCGCCAATATTTGAGACTCCTGCAATACCGGAATATTTATAACCAAACAGGCTACCATCAATAATCCTGGAAACCATAGAATTATTGCCCTTTGCATAAGTATCAAAATCCAGTATCTCCTTCCATTCCGGCACAAGATAACATACGTGCTTGTCCTGGCCTGTATATTCCTGTGTAATTTGCATTTCGAGCAATTGATTTGTTTTTGGCATTGCCCCGAATAAAGGAGAAACCGGTTCACGAACCTGGAAATCTATCGGGCCATTTTTAATCTGAACCAGAGCATTTTCGGCAAATGCTCCATCGAGGGGTTTGAATACCTGGTAAGCCTGGCACGCCCTGTCGGGACTCAGTTCCTTATCCCCATAGACGAAAGCCCTCCACATTAATAATCCGCCAAAAGGCTTCAGCGCATTTGCCAGCAGATTTGCTCCTTCAGCCTGAGTCCTTCCATATTTGATCGGTCCGGGTTCTCCTTCAGAATCGGCTTTAACCAGGAATCCTCCGAAATCCGGAATTTCCGAATAAATTTCGACAACCTTGTTTCTCCACCACTCCTGGACTTTCGGATTTAGAGGATCGGCATCATCAGTACCTGAAATCAAAACAGGGCTAAAGAAATTTACTGAGATGTACAATTTAATACCGTAATTTCTGAATACAGAAGCCAGCGCTTTCAGTTTTGGCAGATACTCAGGAGTAAGAAGCTTCCAGCCTTCCAGTCCTTTTTTTGCTGTATTGACGTTATTGATGACTGCTCCATTAATACCTACAGAGGATAAAATACGGGCGTAGTCGATGTATCGTTTATTTATTTCCGGAAGCTCCTCCCATTTAAAAATTGAAATCCCTGCATAACCCCGTTCAATATTTGTTCTTTCCTCAGGAATTTTCCCCGGATTATCCCAATGATTTAACAGGCGCAATTTGACTTTCGGATTTTCAAGAAGATCTATGTCAGCAACAGGTTCCTTCATCTGCATCAACCTGAGCAGATGAAAAGTGCCGTAAAGAACACCCACCTCATTCTTTGCTGTAATTATAATATGTTTGCCGGTATTCTTAATTATGTAACCTTCCTGATTTAAACTCCTGGCCTGAGAATCAGGAATCTTGTAAATAGAAGACGGAATTTTATCAATTGTGCCAATAATGATTGAGTTAATATTTGTGCTGGTACTGATAACCGGCTCAGCTCCAAGCATTTCTTTCAGTCCCGATTTTAATTCATTGGCGGAAGAGGATAAGATATCGCTACTCCCGGCTTGATATATTATACTACAATATTTAAGGTAATCCGCTGATAATTCTTTATCATCTATAGCTTGATATCGTAACCAAACTTTGTAACCTGTTTCTGAGTGGGAGATATTCCCCTGAATTACAGTAAGAATAAAAATAAAATAAATAGTTTTTAGTTTTTTCATCTATTAAAATTTATAGTGTTGCGTTCAACAAGCGCCATCGGATAATCTGCCAGGGGTAGATTGTTCAGCATAATTTCCCCGTTTTCTGATTTCACTGATTCAGGTTCAAAAACATCTCCGGTCAGAAGATCTATTATCACTGGATCTTTCATTTCAATTCCGGATGCCTGAATATTAATTTTAGCCAACTTCGGGAGGTATTCCTGCATATTCCATGGTAACCACCAGGCTATCAGCCAGTTATTATTTTCATCTTTAAAGGTTGCCAACAGCGGTATGGAAGGAAATGCATCGTCTTCCTCTCCGATTCCATAAAAAATTCCCTGGTCTTTAACTGTAATGGTATAATCAACCGGAGTTGCCTTGTAACCGGGCTGCCATACAGCACAAAGGTTCTGGTAGGCAAAAAATCCGGGTTTTTCTTTCAATTTCGGATTAGAAAGCAAACATTTTTCATTGACTCCTTTTGTTTTTACCCTGGATCCTCCACGTTCTGGATAGCCAAAAATTTTGTCAATGGGACGAAGATTGCTTCTTTCAGGTTTATCACCTTTCCCCTCAGTATGTACCAACTTAAAATAGTTGCTTAGCGTGGCTTTACAATAATATGTATCGACGAAACTTTGCCTCAGAAGCCATTTGGCCTGGATATTTAATCCCCAGGGAGCTCTGCCCCGGAAATCGCGTGTGCTACTGTGTGATGGATATCCGCACTCGCCCTGCCACAGTTCAAGGTTAGGGTTATATTTGTTTATTACATCCCATAATTCAATAGCGAGGTAAACCCTTTCTTCCGGAACGGCTCCGTAATTATGAAAAGAGATAATATCAATCAGGCTGTCAGAACCAACACTTAAAAATTCATCAGCAAACTGAGGATCAATACCTGCCATCGATCCTCCGATTACCTTGCATCCGGGGTCCAATTTCTTAATTATTTCTGCAGTCTTAACCAAAAGTATTCCATATTCTTTCCCATCAGGAGTTGAACCCCAGTAATTACGATGGTTCGGTTCGTTCCATACTTCCCAGTATTCGATTTTATCTTTATAACGTTCAACCGTTGCTTTTACAAAATTCAGGTAAGCCATCATTGCAACGGGATTTTTTATCGGTGGCTCTGGTTTGAACCCATATATTTCCGCTTCCACCGGATTATCATAGGTAGTAAGTTTCGAATACAGTTTATTCCCTTCTCCAATGGTTACAAAAGGTGTAATCCCATTTTTCAGGGCGACATCAAAAGCTTTATCGGTTTCCGTCCAATCGTAAACTCCCTTTTGTCTTTCAATAGCAGGCCATGAAGCACTCAGCCTTGTCCACTTAACCCCAATTTCAGCAGCCCTTTCTACCAGGCTGTCAACCAGCGTTCCCGCCTGAATACCAAAAGGCGATGCTTCAATTTCTGAAGAATTTTTCGGAACAATTTTCCCGATTTTTTTCAGACCGGTAAGTGATGTTTCTGTTTCCATCCGGCAGGATGATAAAACTGTCAAAAAAGTTGCAAAACAAATGAGTACAATGCCATAATTCCTATTTTTTCTCATGGTAATTGGTTTTAGTTGAAACTTGTCTGAAGGATCACAAGGCGCCTGTCTCCTCTTAATGAAACCTTCAAATTTGTTTGATTTGACTTTACAGTAGTCTGAAGAACTTTGTATTCACCAGGACCAACTGTTGCACTGATCAATTCTTCATCGTTGATTTTAATGCTTATAGGAAGATTCTCTTTTGCCGGATTCCAGGCCAATGTTTCCATTACACTGGTCCCGTCAGGCACCTTGCACCAGAATGTACCTTCACCTATCCGGGTTGCAGTATCCAATGGAAAAGGAACACCCCCAAAATCACGGTGAAAATAAGGACCAAACATACGACGCCCGTATGGAACATATTCTTTCCCTGCTGCATTATTCCATCCTCCACCTCTTTCTCCAAACAGGTGGCCATCACGGAGAAGCACCAGTGGTAAATTTTCATAAGAGCCAAATAGCGCTGGTTTTGAGTTTAGCATCAATCCGCTGTAAATACCGGTGAGAAGTCCTTTTTCTGTTTCATATTCCCCCCAAAGAATGGGTGAATCTATGTAAATATACTTCTCATGGGCGTATTTACCCGACATATACCGGATCATATTTGACAATAATCGGTCTGCAATCGGATCGATTGCAGACCGATTTGAAAGATCGAAGCCTGAAAGAAGTACCGAACCTTTCCCATAGAAAATTTCAGCCAGGGCAATTCCTTCCAGCCCTACACTATAATTGGCGAGGATGGCCGTTTTATCAAGGTCAGATTTATTTTTAAGAATAAACCCATTAGTGACTGGATAAATCGCCGGAAATCCTTTTCGTGTTTCATCCCACTGCGTATAATCCGACCAGACTCTCAGTTCTGAGCGTGTAATACCTGAGAAGACCGGATGATTTGTCCGTTCAGGATTAATGTTGAATGAATTTTCTGAAGGACGGGGAGGCGGAGGATAAGACGGATCGTCAATATCCATTTGAGGAAACCCTACTTCTACAGGAAGAATTTGCTTTACGAAGGACTGATGAATTGAATCCTGCCTCAGGATTATCAACCGGCCTCCTCTGCTTACAAAATCCTTAATAATAGTTGCAGATTGCTCCATTGGCTTATTGGCTGAATTTTCTCCGATTACCAGGCAATCAACCGGTTTTAATCCTGAAAAGCTATTGATGAGTGTGGCATTAATCTGATTATTATTTAAGGCTTTCTGCGTAAGCCCCTGAATATCATAGAGTAAAACCTTTTCATTACCAATCATTTCGCCACGTTCAGCCCTTCCGATAAACAGAGGTTCGGAGTTGCGTGAAACTTCCTTGCCATCAGCCAATACAATTCCTTCCAGTTTGTAATAACCGGAAAACAGATTTTCAGGAAGTTTAATATTGATTTTTTCTGAATGGATACCATAATAGGGAATGTCGGGTAAATTAAGTGTATCTGATATCCAATGGGTATATGCCTTGTCGAGCAGACGAACGACCACCCTGACCTTAACCAGATTGGAAAAATCATCGGAATCGTTTATCAGATGTGCTATAGGATGAATGGTTGTCCCGCTATAAACCTGAGGCTGCCAGTTTTCCCAGCTCAGCAATACCGGCTGAAATGAGATCCTTGCCTGCCATGCCACCGGTTTAGGGTCCATATCAGAAAAAGTTTTAACTGTATGCCAGTTAAGAAAGAGTATTGTAAAAGGGAATACCCCTGAAGATTCAGGGTTTATCCTGCGTAATCTGCGCATAAGTTCTGTTGCCTGTTTAAATACAAAACTCTGATGCTGATCCGCCAGTTGAGCCTGTTCATTCAGAGGAGCATGGCCGGTCCAGTTTAACTGAGAAACCGGGTTCTTATGATTGGGCGTCAGGTTGTAGCGCCCATCGGGGCCGGTGTAATTGCCCACACATTCGGTGAAAGTAAGTGGCTGAACCTTGTCAGGGGAAGTAATTTGTTCGTAGTCGCGGATGTTCAAAAAAGTGAAAGGCGAGGCGTAATACCATCCCCAGTACCTGTGCAGGTCGCAGATATCTCCCCCATGGCCGTAACCATAACCAGCATTACCGATATATAACCTTGTACCATCCCATTTTTTTAGCTGCTTATATGCATAATCCAAAAAATCCTGCCATTTCTTTGCAATTTCTCCGGTGTAAGGAACTTCATTGGTAAGAGCATAAATCATCAGTGAAGGATGATGCATTAGTGGTTGAAACTTTTCGTTTTCATACCAAAAAACACCATCGTCGTAATTTTCTGGTGGATTTTCACCTGCAACCGTAGCTGAATAATTTCCACCAAAAACCATCATCCCCAGCTCATCGCACACGTCGTACCAGGTCTGGTCGTCGGGGATGCGGATTATGTTGACGTTAATACTTTTCATAAAACGTATGTATTCTTCGGCAAAAGTGCGGTCAGTTTCCACTTCTGAAGGAATGCCGCGTCCAGGAGGATTGATGGCGATTCCACGTAAAAAAATGGGATGTCCGTTAAGGTAAATCTTACCTCCTTTAGTTTCAAAATCCCGGAAACCAATGCGGTAGCTGGCTTTTTGAATTTCGCGGCCCTGATCGGAAAGGGTGATTATCAAATTGTACAGTTGCGGTTGTGTCGGAGACCAAAGCAAGGGCTGCAGATTATCAGCCTTGAAACTGATTACGCCACCGGTTCGTACGCCTTGCAGACGGCCTTCCCATAACAGTTTCGCACTGCCGGTTGTTTGAACCTGCAGGTTCAAAACCGGAGAACCCAGTGTTGGGGAATCGTTGACTTCAAGGGTCAAAGAATGTGCAGTTGCTTTGATTTGAAATTGAAATGCAGGTTGTTCTTCTGCATAAAGCCGGCCGGAAAAGCCAGCACCTGCTGCCAGGAGAACGATTATCAGCCGGCGTATAAAATTGGAAATCAGGTATTTCATTTTAAGCAGTTTGTAGTCGAATTATATTAATCAATAAATATAATCCTTTCCATCGCGGCTGAGCCTGCACGACTCTTCCCAAGCCGACAGTTCTTTTAACATGTCTTCAGCAATTTCGGGGTACTTTTTAATTACATCTGCCTTTTCACCCGGATCATTTTTCAAGTCGTACAACTCCGGTATTTTAGAATGTTCGGGAATCAACAATTTAAACCGTTCCCCTATAAGTGCCCGTCCATAGGTGTCCTCCACTAGGCGCATCCATGCAGAAAATATGGTTGTATCACGAACCATTCCGTTTCCTGTTATTGCCGGTTTAAGACTTATGCCGTCAATAGGATAATTCTCTTTCTTTTTGAAGTTAAGGTTAGCCAGATCAATAATTGTTGGAAGGTAATCGTAGGAACTCATTCGGGTATCAACTTTTTTGCCCGGTGTTACGGTACCCGGCCATACCAATAATGAAGGAACTCTTATTCCACCTTCGTAAATCATGTGTTTATGCCCCCGGAATTGGCCGGCTGAACCAACTCCTTCTTTAACCATCGGGTCGGCCGGGCCATTGTCGCTGGAAAACCAGATCATGGTATTTTCTTCGATACCCAATTCTTTTAAAGTTTTGCGCAATCTGCCTACCTGTTCATCAAGAGCGGTAATACAACCGAAATAATGTCGCTTAATTTCAGGTTGAAGGCCTTTGTACATTTCAAGGTATTCCGGACCTGCTACTACCGGTTCATGTGGTGCGTGAAACCAGATACAAGTAAAAAATGGCTGCTTTTTTTCAACTGCCTGCTTAATAAAAGGAATAGCCCGGTCCATAATAATCCGGCTATCGTCCCCCTCAAGATTGTCGGTTACTTTTTCGCCGTTGTGTATGTACACCGATCCATCCCAGGGTTCGCCGGGTTTATTTCCCCAGTTGCCGAAATTACCGGGAGTGACGGTTGGATTCCAGGTTGGAACTGCCGAGCGGGTGGCAAATGATTCATCGAAACCATGCTGCCATGGAGGGGAATAGAAACCACGGGTGCTTACATCTTCAGGATCAACCCATCCCAGGTGCCATTTCCCGAAAAAGCCCGTTGTATAACCATTCTTTTTACAAATTTCAGGTAATGTAACTTCCCCCTGGCGCAGGCCTGCCGTATGTGCTGCAAATACTCCAAAACGAAAAGGGTGCCTGCCGGTTAAAATACTGCCACGGGTAGGAGAACAAAGCGGTGCAGCCGTATAATAGCGTGAAAACAATATCCCTTCCTCAGACATTTTGTCGAGGTTCGGTGTTTTTATCTCTCTGTTCCCGTTAAAACCCACATCACCCCATCCAAGATCATCGGCCATCAATAGAATAATGTTCGGTTTTTCTGGCTCAACTGCATAAGAATGTGCAGGTGAGTGAAAACACAGTCCGGTTAACGCTATGGTAAAATATTTGTTTTTCATCATAATATAATTTTGATTTTTAAGGTATGATGGAACCGCACATGTTGATAAAAATTATATTTATAAGTGTTTGTGTTAGCATAACATGTGGGTTTCATAATCCTTTTTCTACATTAATTTTTTCTATGCAACAAAAAAGCTTTGGCTTCCCGTGCCTCTCCATCTTTCCAACCATAAAAGAGGAGCATCCCATCTATTACATTTCCTTTCGGGTCTTTAACCGGTTGGATGTTATTAAACTTCCAATCAACAAATTCTGAGTTCCCGGGGGTTAAATCTCTAATCTTTTCCCAGGTATTTCCTTTATTATAAGAGCACCACTCTTCAATGTATCCTCCTCCATAGGAGTTCATGCTCCCCTCTTTTGGATTATATTTGTTATGACCTACTAAAAGGCAGGCATGTAATACCCCATTTTCATCTAATTTGAGATAACCGCTATTCCAAAAATGATTGGAAGGGGTAATTACAGTCTGTTCCCACTTATTATTATATCTCACATAATAGTAATTAAATGAATCAGGGGTGTCTTCAGATATAACATGTAAAAAAGCCGGATTATCATTTTCATCAATGATAATGTCAGGCGGAACTCCGGTACCTCTCCAACCGGTATCCCATATCTTACATTTGGCATTTGCATTGTCTAAATCAATGGGAGTTTTTACTGTCTCGCCGGCAAAATTTTTAACTTCATGAGTTTGAAGATTAATTTTCACATAATAGAGATTATATTTAAAATCTAAATTCGTTTTTGTATTATAGCGAGGGTTATAAAACTTTTCCGGAACATTCTTTTTATTGTCATCATAATAACAAAATGCTACATGCAAAAACTTTCCATCCTTACCTGGTAAACAAGTTTGATAGGAAGACATTTCATTTAAATCTAATGGATTATCTACTTTTTTAGTTTCTCCCCCCATATTTAAATCTGTCACATCATTTTCTGGTCCCGACCAGGTTTTACCTTCATCACCTGAAATTAAATACGACCAGGAACTTCTATGTTCTCCTGTACGGAAATAAATCAGCTTTTTATTGTCATAGATATTATAAACTGCCGGGTACGAAAGAGAATGTCTTATCTGAGAAGCTACTGACCAGTCTTCAACACTCTTTCCAATATCCGCTATTTTCTTTGAAATCAGATGTGTACCAGAACTAGAATGGCAACCATAAAGAACATGCAGATAATCATATTGATCAGCCCAGATTACCGGACAATAATGCTGATCACTTTTTGGCGGGCCAAGCGTTACTTCTTCCGAAAAGTTTCTGGTCCCCGGATTGTAAATCAAAATTTTCGGTTTTGTATCAGCTGAACCTTTTTCAGCTCCGCCATTAAAAACGATATAAACTTTCCCGTTTATAAACACCGACTGTGGCCGTAGTCTCCGGTCATAGAGCATTTTAATTTGCCCCCCATCACCAAACGAAAAAGTTTGATAGTCTATTATTTCAATTTTTTGAGCAAAAGAAATGAGAATCATTATCCAGGTCATAAAAATTGACAATAAAATTCTTTTAATCATAGATTTTGGTTTCAATTGTTTGTCCTGTTTCAGCATTAATTATTGAGGAATCTTTTCAAGTGGAAACCCATCAAAAGTTTTTGTAATCCAATCCTTTAGCATTTGCCGGTGTTCCAATAACTGTTTTTTGTATTCCGAAGAATTAGTTACCGGCTGCAACTCTCCCGGATCTTTTTCCAGATCAAATAATTGTTCCCGGTTTTCACCTCCATTAAAAAGAATGTATTTATATCTTTTACTAACAACCATCCTTCCCTCAAAAACAATTTTACTTTTTTCCGTTCGGTCATTTTGTATTAATTCCGATACAACATAGTTCCTTATTTCTGGTGTTTGATTCGGATTTTTCTGAAAAGACGGACTTAAATCTTTACCGGGTAATGATGATGGATATTTTACTCCTGCAATTTTGCAAATAGTAGGAAACAAATCCAATCCACTCGATATAAGTGTTTCAGAATCAATTTTTCCGGCTTTCGTGTGTCCTTTCCAGGAAACGATAAAAGGAACATTGATAACTTCCTCATAGAAATTCATTTTTTGGTTCCACTGGTGTGAAGCATGTCCATCACCATGATCAGCTGTGTAAAAGATAATTGTGTTGTCTAAGAGCCCTTGTTGTGCCAGAGCATTGACAACATTCAATATATGATTGTCAACTTTTTCTAATAATCTGTCATATCCATACATGTATTGACGCCATTGTGTTTCGCCCCAATACTTTACAGGATGTTTACCATAGTTGACTGCATCGGTCGAATCCGGTGTTCTTCTACAGTAAAATCCTTCGGGTTCATCAGGAGGAATAGCAAAATTTGCCGGTAATTCAGGACATTGCTTTACATCCATTTTTTCTTCCACGGGTCCATCATTGTATTTGTCATTTAATCCTGCAATATTCCGGGCCAGTTCGCAACAATCGTGAGGGTTTAAAAATGAAGTAACCATGAAAAAAGGTTTATCATGTTTTTGAGTTAAGAAGTCGATAGTCATTTTCTCGGTTTTCGAATCATCCCTTTCATCCACATAGGATTCAAAACCGTGCCAATCAGCTACATTCTTCATTTTAGAATTCGATACATGCCATTTCCCATAATAGGCAGTCTCGTATCCGGATTTTTTCATAACATCGCCAATACCAGGATATGCAGTCAGGTTCTCATTGCTTTTACTGGGCATCATGCCGGTCATAATAGAAGCACGCGAAGCAACACATACAGGATAGGTACAATAACTTCGGGTAAAAGTAACCCCATTTGCTGCCAATTTTTCAATACCCGGGGTTTTAATATATTGATAACCATTTTGGGTCATTACTTTTCCAGAATGCTCATCGGTGATCAGCAATAAAACATTGGGGCGATTTTCTTGTCCTTGTCCGATTGCCGGGATCAGGATTGAGGCTAATGTGGTTACTAATAAGCAACCGGATCCTTTTTTCTTCATTTATAAATACTGTTAAAAATTAAAGACATAACTGTCCCCTGCTTTCTATTGGAACAGTAAACTATTTTTGTGATGGAATCTTATATTCGTTTAACAATTTCCCGGTAACCCCAAAATGAGAAAAAATAATCTCCGGAATATCTGCTACGCGATTCACTTTCACATAAAGAAACCCACCGATAACATTCAAATACAAATGTTGTGGTTCCCTGTCGTTTGGATTCCAGCCTCCTGCATGTTCATTGCTTGCAGGACCGCAACTGAATTCAAGAATGCGGGTAGCAGGATCTTTTGAAACATACTGCCAATGCCGGTCACCACAAACTATGAACATATTTTTCTGACTGGCAATGAATTTCAAAATAACCTGCTGTTCATAACGAAATCCTGCATTTGCATGGTTGTCGTTTTTATTTCCACGGTCGGGGCCAATAATTGGTGTTGGACTGATTAAAACTTTAAATGTAGCATCCGATTCTTTAACAGTTGACATAAACCATTCCATCTGTTCTTTCCCCCAAATGGTTTTCTCCGGTCCGTCAGGATCATCATTCGAACTTCGAAAATCACGCCCTTCCGGTAGCCAAATCTGAAGATCTTTACCCCATCTGATTGTGCGAAAAGTTTTTTCTCCCATCGGAGCTTCCTGCAAAAAGATTTCCTGACCTTGTTTAAAGGTAAACTCACCCATAAAACGGGTTTGCATGGTTGGGTAACAGTCGTTCATCCATGTGTCGTGATCATCTTTGATAAAATAACTGGCTACCTGCCGGTGAAATTCAACGTTGGAGGGAAGGCTATACATTTGATCCCAATGCCAGCGAGCAAGAGCTGATGTTTTAGCCTGACGGTCGTAATAAACAATATCTCCGGTATGAACAAAAAAGTCAGGGTGTAGTTTCAACATCTGTGGATATATCTTATAACCGAAATTGGCAGAATCCCTGTCAGGATAGGCTGTACCTGTAACAACAGTGAATGATACCGGTTGTGGGGTTTCAGGCAGAGATGCAGTTCGGAAACTTCCTTTGATTGTACATGAGGGTTCTTTACCTTTTAACGAACGACTCTGCACTTCTATTTCATAAGTTTCAGCAGGTTTTAGGTCCTTAATTTTAAATTGTAATGTAAAATCAGCTTCTGGTTTAACAGCTTCCCATTTTGTAGTAATCCAATCTTGAGATTTTTTCAGTTTATAAAGCAACCTTGCTTCTCCATGCTCTCCTGGTACTGCCCCATCAATATTCGCTATGGTTGAACCAACCGGAAATTCAACTTTTGGTTCCCTATCAGCTCTTCCCTCACCCTCGGACCACTTCCCATCCTTATCATTTTTATAAAGGATTATTGGCATGGGGCCATTGTTAATACGTTCCTGATTTTTGGTAAGACGGGTCCAAACGATTGCTGAATGAGAGGTGACCTCTCCGATTTTTATTCCGGTGGCCATGCTGGGACCTTCGGACTTCTGGTTTCCGAAAGAGATGATCAGAATTGTAAATCCCGTCAAAACAATCGCAAATCCGATTTTTTTTAACGATAACATATCTAAATTGTATTATTTAATGTATTTCCTATTCATAATATATTATAGTCTTTTGAGCAATTATTGTAAGGATAATCATTCTTGCTCCCGGGCATCAGGTCTGAAAATATATTTTATAGCATTAAGCCCATTAATGAAACCAACTAATTTATCATTTAATTCCTTTGCCTTTTCGGGCATCTCTTTCGATAGATCATTCGATTCGCTAATATCTTTAGAAAGATTGAAGAGTTCAATTTTATTCTCCTTCTCCATCCATGATATAATAAGTTTGAAGGAACCTTCCCTAATGGCTGATTGTCCATTTGAATGGTGCCAAATAATATATGGCAGATTTCTTTTCACTTCCCCTTTGCCATTGTTGAATATGACATTTTTTATGCTTCCCCCATCAACGACTTGAGGCAGCACTTCTTTATAACCTGTAATATCTGCCAGAGTTGGAAGAATGTCCATCTCAGATACAGGAACCCGGCTAACGCTATTTGCTTTTACTCCGGGACCTGCAACAACAAACGGAACCCGGATGCCTCCTTCGTAACATGATCCTTTCCCATCACGCAATGGAAAGTTTCGGGGAACTGTATATGGTCCGGTTAAAGGTTCGATTTTCGTTCCTCCATTGTCTGCAAGAAAAATAATGTAAGTATTTTTCAATAATCCAAGCTCTTCAACTTTGTCTAATAAAATTCCAATACCTGTATCCAGGTCTTCAGTCATAGCTGCAAATTCAGGAGTATGATGTTTTTGCCCGGGACTTATATTTTTATATTTATCAAGAGTACTTTGCCTGTATGTAATACCCAGATGCACTGCATAGTGTGATACCTGGAGATAAAATGGATTCCCGTTTTTCACCTGATCTTCCATAAATTTGACTGCACGGTCAGTCACACTAAAAATTAATTTTGGATCATCCAGGGCTACTGGCCATTTTATGCTGGTTCTACTACCACCGGTGGCATTGTTTGTATATCCATCACTAACGTCGTAACCCATTTCTTCAGGAGTTACCATATCAAATCTCATATCCCATTTGCCAAAATGAGCAGTTTTATATTTTGGATTTGCTGTTTTTAACATCCGGGGGATGTCAAGTTGATCTCGATATATTTTGGGCCAGATTTCGGGATCTTTTTGCATTACGTGTCTGGCAGGATTTTGCCCGGTCAAAAGACACCTGCGTGATGGATTAGATAAGGGTGCTGAATATCCATCTGTAAAACGCATGCCCATTTGAGCCAGCCGTTCCATATTGGGAGTTTTGTAATAGTCACTCTTTGTTCTTGGATCATCAGGGTCACTCAGAAATGAGGTTCCAACCCAACTCTGGTCATCAGTAAAAATAACAATAAAATTTGGTGACGAGTTTTTGTCGACTGTATTTTGGCCATAAGCGCTTAATAAAGAACTCATACCAATTAATCCGTTTGTTATAAAAGGAATTTTTTTCATCCGTACAAAATTATTTTTAATAGGTCGTATTAAGCTCGCCCCGGTGCATCGGGGCTCGGTTCATAATATTTGTTTGTACATTAAATTAATAAAGGGCACCTCTGAAAACTATTTTTTTAAATGCCATTGTTGGAGACAAACATATTAATTTATTTTTTAAAAACCTAATTTTATCCTTCCCTCCCCGATTTTTATTTTATTAATTATCAGATACTTACGAAATTGCATCTTTCACAGTTGGGCAGGCAGGCTTTAGGGGCAGGGGCAAACCATGTTCAACAGGACGAATGAGTGGATTTGCTGGTATGGGGTGCGGGTAGTGTACCTTTGTCTATCAGCAAGTCCATTGCGGCACAAAGGCTCCGATATTCCTGTTTACTATTTCTTTATTTGTCATTTTTTTAATACTTTAAAATATCTCTGTTTGTAATGTTCCCATTTGCCTTTTAAAGTTATCTGAATCGGACAAATTCCATTTATTTTTAATATTTCAAGGTACTAATTACCGGAATGACTACACTATCGCCTGTTAACTTCTGCCATTCGTAGATTTTATTTGCAAGAAAAACGATTTTATCTCTGTGTTCAGGCTGTGTAAATAAATTAGTCTTCTCATAGGGATCGCTATTAAGATCAAAAAGCTGGGAATGGTCTAAATCGCTAAGACAAAGTTTCCATCCGTCAGGCGCTATTGCTGTCCTTGTTATTGACCTTTGCGCCCTGGTGATTTCTTCTTCCGAACCTGGCTTATTTTTTTTGATTGCTACATTATCTTCAATTTTATCGTTGTTCCACTCAATAAATACGTAATCTTCTTCAGTAATTTCTCCTGAAATAAGCGGCAAAAGACTTTTGCCCTGGAGTTTTGACTTTCTCTCTCCATTCATAAGATCAAGGATAGTAGGGATTATGTCAATCTGACTTACCTGGTTTTCTATAATCCTCGGACTGGCTTTTATTGATGGGATCTTTATCATCAGTGGAATCCTGACAGCTTCCTGATACATAACTGATTTTGCAACCATCCGGTGTGCACCCATCATGTCACCATGGTCGCTGGTAAATATTACAATCGTGTTTGTATCAAGGCCTAATTCCTTTAGCTTATTAAGAATGCCGCCGACACTTAAATCGACCTGGGAAGCAAGTCCCCAGTATCTTGCAATAAGCTTCCTGAAATCATCTTCGGTTTTCCCATAAGATTTCATGGCACTTTCTCTTTTCAGCTTATAACTGAGAGGTTCGTTTTCTTCCAGTGGATCATTAAAGCTTTCAGGAATACTTACATCTTCAGGATTATACATATTGTTCAAAGGTCCTGAGAAAGGCATATGAGGCTCCAGGAAGTTGATATATAGAATAAATGGATTATTCTTATTCTGCTCCAGAAATTCGCATGCTTTTTCTTCAAGAAACTTGGGTTTACACAGTTCGATAGGCAATTCAGACGCAAAATCACGGCTGAATTTATTATCCTTACTGTCAGGCTTATACTCTTTTTCAATAAGCCAGTGGAAATATGAACTTCGACTGTTTTTATCCTTCCCTTTACTGAAAAATTTCGAGTAGCCATCTTCCATTGATATCCAGGTTTTGAACCCTTTTTGAGGAAATACCTCATTACCGAGGTGCCATTTCCCCATATAGCCAGTGGAATATACCGGGTCATCAAGTAATCCAGGGAGACAGTTTATGCTATCAGCCAAGGGGATATTATTAGTCAGACATCCTGTTGTATGGGGATAAAGCCCTGTCATTACACTTGATCTGGATGGAGTTGAAACCGGTTGTGTTACATAGGCATATTTAAATACAAAACTCTCTCCGGCAAGCCTGTCCAGATTAGGAGTTTTGATTATGCTGTTCCCGTATGCACCTATTGTTCCGGGTTGCTGTTCATCGGTCCATATAAACAGAAGATTGGGTTTTATTTTGCTTACAGGAAACTTCGCAGGGTAGTGGGAACACTGCCCAAGGATAAGAGAAGATATTCCGATTACATTTGCTGTTAAAGATAGGTTCATAATATTTGTTTATACAATAAATTAAGAATATGAAGCAAAATTGCCATTTTGTTGTTCTCATCCATTAATTCAGTTAATTTATTTTATAGTGATCTTCAAGGATCATCCTGAACCATTTTCTTGGTAAAATATGCTTTATAAATACAGCCAGTCTATTTTCAAATGATCCAATTATATATCTATGGTGCGGATTTCTACATTCAATAATTTTCACAATTTTTTTAGCAAGCACTTCCGGTTCCCACCCATTGGCTTCATCTTTTTCAATGATTGCCAGGGTCTTTTCAAATTGTTCATGGTAAGGATCATTGATACCTGTTGGCGCCAGAAAATTCCTGCGGTTGGCAGAGTTATTAGTATGAAAATCACCGGGGTTTATTAAAACAATTTTTATATTGGACTTTTTAACCTCCATTCTAAGCGCTTCACAGAATCCTTCGATGGCGAATTTGCTTGCTGAATAGAATGCCTGGAACGGCAAACCCATTAATCCGCCAATAGAACTGAAATTGATTATTGTACCACCACCCTGTTTTCGCATTATGGGTAATACTTCTCTGGTAATAAGGGCCATTCCAAGAAAATTAGTATCCATCTGAAGTTTAATGTTTCTAATTGGAGAAGTCTCAATAGGGCCTCCCGTATGCATTCCGGCATTATTGATAAGGACGTCAATTCTGCCTTCCTTCTCCAGAACCTCCGAAACAGTCTTTTTTATTGAGCCAATATCAGTAAGGTCCATTTTTAGATTATGAATCAGGTCGTCTGATCCAGGCTCATTTCTTACAGTGCCGTAAACAATATGGCCTTCATCTGACAGAAGTTTTGCTGTTTGCTTTCCGAAACCTGAAGAAACTCCTGTAATTAGTATAACTTTTTTCATATTTTTTCACCACCAATCTCGCAAGGCGGGACTATTTATCTCATTTACATGTTTTTAAAGTCCACTTAAGAGCCTGTCCCGAAAAGCGGGAGGGATTCAGGGGTATTAATTCAGAATACCAAGCGATTTTGCTGCCTTTGTTATTTTTTCGATAGATATCTCTACCTGCTCTTTTGTATGCGTAGCCATAAGAGAATATCTGATCAGACAATCCTCTTTTGGAACAGCCGGTGATACCACAGGATTCACAAAAATCCCATCAGCAAGTAGTACCTGGGTAAGCTGCAAAGCTTTAATGTCATCCCGGATAAATAGAGGAATGATAGGTGATTCGGATTTTCCTGTATCAAAGCCTGCTGATTTAAAGCCATTAAGAGCAATAGCCGTCATATCCCACAAGTGTTTGATCCTTTCAGGTTCAGTTTCCATTATTTCAATAGAGGCAAGAACAGTTGCAACGGAAGCAGGAGTCATGCTGGCGCTGAAAATCAGAGTTCTTGAATTATGTTTTATGAAATTTATCACCTCTTTATCGGCAGCAATAAAACCTCCGAGTGATGCAAATGATTTTGAAAAAGTACCCATAATAAGATCGACTTTATCAGTCAGTCCGAAATGTGAAGCAACGCCTGATCCATTTTTTCCGATAACACCTAGGGAATGGGCATCATCAACCATTATTGAGGCGTTATATTTTTCAGCAAGCCTGACTAATTCAGGTAACTTGATAATATCACCTTCCATCGAAAAAATGCCATCAACCACTATCATCTTAATACGATCTTTATGGCATAACTTTAGCTTACTATTTAGCGCATCCATATCGTTGTGGGCAAACTTAAGCACTTTTGAAAATGAAAGTCTGCTGCCTTCGATTATAGAAGCATGATCAAGCTCATCAAGCAGGAGGTAATCGTTACGTCCGGCAATTATTGATACTACTCCCAGGTTTACCTGAAATCCGGTACTATAGCAAAGTGCCCCTTCTTTATTAACCAACTGTGCAAGTTTTTCTTCAAGTTTGATATGTATGTCAAGGGTCCCGTTCAGAAACCTCGAACCGGCACAACCGGTACCATACTTGTCAATTGCAGCTTTTGCAGCCTCCTTGACTTTCGGATGATTGGTAAGGCCAAGGTAGCTGTTCGACCCGAACATCAAAACCTTTTTCCCGTTAATGACTACTACAGTATCCTGTTCGGATTCTATTGCCCTGAAATATGGATAGATGCCAGCCTGCATGGCTTTCTGAGGGGCATCATAACTTGATAATCTTTCTTTTAGTATTCTCACTATATATTTTTATTATTGATAGAATTGAGCTCAAATTTAGGAAAAAATGATTAATACAGAGTAAAAAGCCTAAATTGAGTTAATAAATTTAATAAATACGCATATATACCTATA
Organism: Bacteroidia bacterium; assembly: GCA_026391555.1. GTDB lineage: Bacteria > Bacteroidota > Bacteroidia > Bacteroidales > VadinHA17 > LD21. The sequence goes on from JAPLEB010000100.1 coordinate 23,879, forward strand.
TAATATTTATTGTTACGTGGCGTGAGTTATAAGGTCTGAGGCAAGCGGTAATAAGTTTGAAGCATTGAAAGTGCCTGAAGTTTGAAGTTCCGAAAGTACTTAAAGTTATATGATTCCTAATCCTGGCACACCGGACACCCTGGGCACTTAAAACTATATATTACCTCTGGTATCAAATTATTGTAATATTATTTGGAAAGCAATGAGATGAGATTTACTTTTACGCCCGAAATCAATTTTTTGAATTTAATGGACGACGCCCCGGCGAATATATTAATCTAAACCTGGTATAGAAGGGTAGCCGGCACGGCCGTCATTTCCTCCTGTATCAGAAACACAAGGAGGTGACTATGACATCACTAACAACTTTTTATTTAAGCGGAATAATCGGTAAGGAAGCATTCGGAGCCGATGGAGATGCTATTGGTATAATTAATGATTTACTTGTTAATGCGTTGCCTTCGGGACTTAACGACCCTAACCAACAACTTGTAACCGGTGTCAGGCTCAGGATACGCAAGGAAACCAGGTTCTATTCCTTTAATAGTTTCAGGGTCGTAAAGGCAAGAGAAATAATTAATGTAACCTGTACCGGACTTACTGAACTTAACAATGAAGAAGTAGATAACGGGCTTTTGCTCGTTGAAAATATTCTTGACAAGCAGATAGTGGATATGAATGGACGCAAGCTGGTAAGGGTCAATGATGTCAGGCTTGCAACACTACCTACCGGGACATTTGCCATTGCTGTTGATATCGGGATCGAAGGACTTTTACGAAGGATTGGGATATCTTTGCCAATAAAAAGATTTCTTTCTCTTTTTAAAATAAACATTCCCGCTAAATTCATCCTTTGGGATGATGTTCAGGCTATTGATCAATCAAATTTTAATATCCGGCTTTCAAAGAGTTATGCCAAGCTTCACACTCTGCACCCTTCCGATCTTGCTGATATACTTGAGGATATGGGTAAAAAATCGAGTATGTCGGTCTTCTCTTCCCTCGATGAAGAAAAGGCAGCTGATGTTCTCGAAGAACTCGAAACTCATACGCAGATACATATCGTTGAAAACCTGCCGGTAAATAAGGCAGCAGATGTTCTTGAAAAGATGCCGGCTGATGAGGTAGCAGATATTCTTGATGAACTTGAAGATGAAAAGGCCGAACTTCTTCTGAAAGAGATGGATACTGTATCATCACAGGAGGTAAGGGATTTGCTTGAATACCCCGATAACTCGGTCGGAAGCCTTATGACAACCGATATATTATCTTTTAAACCCGAAATTACAGTTGAAGAGGTAATTAATGAACTCCGTATCAAAAAACCGGAATCTGTCGAGTTGTATAACCTTTTTGTAACAGAGGTAAATGATGAATTAATAGGCACGTTTAACCTGCGCGATCTTGTTGTTGCCCAACCCAAAACGTTAGTAAGCCAGATAATGAAGTCGGAACCTGTGTTTCTTTATGATAATCAGAAAGTGGATGATATAGCAGAATTAATTTCAAAATATAATCTTCTGGCAGTCCCGGTTGTAGACTCTAACAACGAGCTTCAGGGGATGGTTGTTGTTGATGATGTGGTAGAAGATCTTATAAACAAGAGAAGAACTAAGAAAAGATAAAGGCAAAAGGTTAACCCCAGGTTCCCCTCCTCGGAGAGCCTGCCCCGCTTCGGCGGGGGGTTAGGGGTGGTTTTTTTTTAAGTTAAAAAGCGAAAGTAAAAAGACAAAAGTCTGCAACATGTTCAGAACAAAACTCAAAGAATCTCATTTTTTTAAAAAACTTGCAATCTTTTTTGCAATAGTCGGTCCTGGTATTATTACAGGAAGCGTCGACAATGATGCCGGCGGGATAACCACTTACTCGGTAGCCGGTGCGGTGTATGGCTATGGACTCATCTGGACACTAATTCCTTCATTTATTGTGCTTATGGTTATCCAGGAGATGAACGCCCGAATGGGTATCGTTACAGGGAAAGGACTTTCCGATCTGATACGGGAAAATGCCGGTATGAAGATCACTTTTTTCATTTTTATTGGTTTACTATTTTCAAACATCGGTAACACTACAACTGAATTTGCAGGTGTTGCAGGAAGCATGGAGATATTTGGTGTAAGCAAGTATATTTCGGTCCCTGTAGTAGCTGTTATGGTCTGGTTCCTGGTTGTGAAGGGAACTTATAAGATTGCAGAACGTATCTTCTTAATATTCAGTGTTTCATTACTTACTTATGTGGTGTCGGCATTAATGAGTAAACCACATTGGGGAGAGATCGGATCTTCAATAATCCATCCTGAACTTGAAATGAGCACACAAAGCCTGGCAATGGTAATTGCACTCGTGGGGACAACCATTGCCCCATGGATGCAATTTTATATGCAATCTTCTGTAATTGAGAAAGGTCTGAAGATGAAAAATTTTAAATACACTCTTATTGATATTACTGTGGGTTGTGTAGCGACTGTCGTTGTTGCCTTTTTCATAATGGTAGCATGTGGTTCAACATTACACATGAACGGTGTTCAGATAAATGAAGCCAAAGATGCTGCTATTTCCCTTAGACCTTTGGCCGGGAACCTGGCATCACAAGTATTCGCCTTCGGTCTTTTCGTAGCATCAGTCTTTTCAGCAACGATATTACCTCTTGCTACTGCTTTCTACGTTTCCGAAGCATTTGGTTTCGAAGCGGGTATTGATAAAAAATGGGATGAGGCGAAGGAGTTTTATACCCTGTATACGGGAATACTGGTCATTTCAGCCATTATTATTCTGATCCCGAATGCCCCGCTTATTCAGATTTCGATTTGGTCGCAGGTGATCAACGGTATACTTCTGCCCGTGGTACTTGTAAGCATGATCCTGTTGATAAATAATAAAAAAATAATGGGGACCTATGTTAACAAACCTCTTCAGAACATTATCGGCTGGGGTGCTGTTGTTGTTCTGACCGGATTGTCACTGATGCTTCTCGTTTTGCCTTTGATAAGCAGGTTGTGATTGTACCTCTGCTCTGAGCGACATTTTCATATTAAGAATTATGCAGGAATTGTGAGGGCTTTTTAAATTTGGAAATGAAATATAACTTTACACCATTAATAATTTGAGAATTTGAAAATTGGTTTAAAATTATATTCCAATGCAGAAAGGTTATTTTGATTCGAATACATATCATACACCTGAAAAGGAACACATATCATTCAAAGATAAAATACTTTTAAACAGCCGTTTGTACTTTGCTTATAAATATGCTGCAACCGTTCTGCGAACAAGGAAAGAAGCAATCAGAAAAGTTTATGACACAAAAGCATGGGCCGATTCATCGTTCGAAGTTTTCAGGCTAATCGAAAAAACAGGCGGTAAATTTCATATTACCGGGATGGAGAATATAACCAGATCAGCCGGTCCTGTCCTTTTCATCAGCAATCACATGAGTACTCTTGAAACAATGATCTTCCCCGGCCTAATTGCGCCGCATAAGGAGGTTACATTTGTTGTAAAGGAAAGTCTTGTCAAACATCCGCTTTTTGGTGATGTTATGAGATCGAGGAATCCTATTGTGGTAGGGAGAACCGATCCGCGAAAAGATTTTGAAGCTGTGATGAATGGCGGAGTCGATTTGTTATCAAAAGGGATTTCAATAATTATTTTTCCTCAGAGCACAAGAAGCCTTGAATTTAACCAGGAGGAGTTCAATTCACTGGGAGTAAAACTGGCAAAGAAAGCCGGTGTGGAAGTTGTCCCTGTTGCTATTAAAACTGATTTCTGGGGGAATGGGAAGTGGATAAAGGAACTTGGACCTCTTGACCGGCATAAACCTATTCATATAAGATTTGGCGAACCATTCAGGGTAACCGGAAACGGCAAGGAGGAAAATCAAAAAATCATTGATTTTATACAATCTTCACTGGAGGAATGGAAGAAAGATTTACACTAAAATGCGCATCATCCCAACCCCTCTTCCAAGACCACACGAACTCACCCCCCTCTTAAAAACACAAGTATCCGTCATTCTGAGCGAAACGAAGTGATGCGAAGAACCGAGCCTTGCGAGCTCACCGAAGGTAATCTCCTTCTAATTTCATATATTATCCGTTTAATAGTGATTTTTTTTATATTTGTGAAGTACAAATCATATATTTAAAACGAATTCTCATTAATTTGAATTTTTTCCATCGTAATAGAATTTAATTTTATCTTTCAAATAACGTAATTATCACTAATAACAAAAAGTAATTATTATGGGAACATTAGACTGGATCGTATTAGGAATCTTCTGTCTGGGATTAGTAGGTATTGTATTATGGGTAATCAGGCAAAAAGATGAGACCTCAACAGACTATTTTCTTGCCGGCAGAGATGCTACCTGGCTGGCAATAGGGTCTTCAATATTTGCTTCCAATATCGGATCGGAACATCTTGTAGGTCTGGCCGGCGCTGGCGCTTCGAGTGGTATGGCGATGGCTCACTGGGAGATGCACGGATGGCTTATCCTTATACTTGGATGGTTCTTCGTACCTTTTTATGAGCGAAGCGGTGTATTTACAATGCCAGAGTTCCTTGAAAAACGTTATAATAAAGGATCCAGAAGTGTATTGTCAATAATCTCCCTTGTCAGCTATGTTTTTACAAAAGTGGCTGTTACAGTATATGCAGGAGGTATCGTTTTCAAGCAGGTTTTTGGAATTGAATCATTGTTCGGTATAGATTTTTTCTGGATAAGCGCAGTAGGATTGGTCGTACTTACAGGCATTTATACAACTCTCGGAGGGATGAAAGCTGTCTTATGGACATCAGTGTTGCAGACACCTGTACTACTTGTTGGTTCACTTGCCGTACTTGTAATAGGTCTTATTAAGTTAGGCGGATGGCACGAAATGATGACGATATGCAGAGCAGTTCCTGTAAACGCGGATGGTGACACCATGACCAGTCTTATACGGTCAGCAAATGACCCGGAGTATCCATGGACAGGTGTGCTTCTTGGTTCTGCCATAATAGGTTTCTGGTACTGGTGTACAGATCAGTATATTGTACAGAGGGTACTCTCAGGCCGGAACCAGAAAGAATCACGCCGTGGAGCTATTTTAGGGGCAGCTTTTAAACTTTCCCCGGTGTTTATTTTCCTTATCCCTGGTATGATAGCTTATTCCCTGAATGCAAAAGGTATGATCAATCTTACCAGTAATGATGCTGCTTTCTCAATACTTGTAAAAGAGTTGCTTCCATTAGGATTTAAAGGACTTGTTGTTGGGGGTATTCTTGCTGCCCTTATGAGTTCTCTTGCATCGTTGTTTAACTCATCAGCTACTCTGTTTACTGTTGACTTTTATATGAAATTCAAACCAAAAGCACCTGAAAAAGAGCTTGTCAGAGTCGGGAGAATAGCCACTGTGGTTGTTGTGGTTTTGGGAATATTATGGATACCGGTCATGAGAGGACTTGGTAAAGTTTTATATGCATATCTTCAGGATGTACAGTCCCTTCTTGCTCCTGGCATAGCTGCCGTATTCCTGTTAGGTATTGCTTCCAAAAAAACCACTCCAATGGCAGGTTTTATCGGGCTTATCTCAGGTTTCGTACTTGGGATGACACGTCTTGGTCTTAAAATATTCGCCGGTGGTATTAGTCCTGATGGCCTTATATATAAGGTTTTTCTTGCGCCTAACTGGCTTCATTATGAAATAGCTCTCTTCTTCATTGTAATAACTATTATGATTGTTGCAAGCATGATTACTCCCAAGGCTGATCAGGTGGCAATCAAGGGATTGTATTTCGGATCTGCCACTGCAGAACAGAAAGCTATTACAAGGGCAAGCTGGAATAACTGGGACCTTGTGTCCTCAGGTCTTATCATAGCAGTAATAATTGCTTTCTACGTATATTTCTGGTAGATCCTATAACTAATATTATTTCACTTATATATTAAAACGATAATGGATAAAATAAAAACTCAGGAAGTCTGGTTTGTAACAGGAACCCAGCATCTATATGGGCCTGAGACTCTTAAACAGGTAGCTGCGGATTCTTCCAAAATAGCTTCCGCCCTTGATAAATCACCAAAAATTTCTCAAAAGGTGGTTTTCAAACCGATTCTTACCACACCAGACTCAATCACTGAACTTTGCACGGAAGCAAATAATTCAAAAAACTGTATCGGAATTATAACATGGATGCATACCTTTTCACCTGCCAAAATGTGGATAAGGGGTTTATCCATCCTGAATAAGCCTTTTCTCCACTTTCATACTCAGCTCAACAGGGATATTCCATGGGAAACTATCGATATGAATTTCATGAACCTTAACCAGTCAGCTCACGGTGACCGCGAATTCGGTTTTATCGGGACAAGGATGAGGTTGAACAGAAAAGTAGTAGTCGGGCATTATCAGGATACTGAAGCAATCGACCGGATAGCTGTATGGGTAAGGGCAGCATCGGCCTGGAACGATGCACTTAATATGAAGATTGCCCGGTTCGGAGATAATATGAGGGATGTGGCTGTTACCGAAGGAAACAAGGTAAGCGCGCAGATGAAAATGGGATATTCAGTATATGGATACGGCGTCGGTGACCTTGTAAAAATGGTTAACGAAGTAACACCTGCCGCGATTAAAAAACTTCTTGCAGAATATGGCGCTGAATATAAGTTAACAAAAGCTGTTGCTGCTTCCGATACTTTAAAAGAGGCCGCGAGAATAGAACTTGGGATGGAAGGATTCCTGAAAGCAGGGAACTTCAAGGCGTTTACAACAACCTTCGAGGACCTTCACGGACTCAAACAATTGCCGGGGCTGGCTGTACAGCGACTGATGGCAAAAGGTTACGGCTTCGGAGCTGAAGGTGACTGGAAAACAGCTGCTCTTGTCCGTTCCATGAAAGTAATGGCCGCAGGTCTGAAAGGCGGTACTTCATTTATGGAAGATTACACTTATCATTTGGATCCGAAAGGGATGAGAGTACTTGGCGCTCACATGCTTGAAGTATGTCCTTCAATTGCCCTCGGAAAACCAACAGTTGAAGTCCATCAGCTGGGTATCGGGGGAAAAGAAGATCCTGCAAGACTTGTCTTCAAAACGGCTACCGGAGATGCTATTAATGTCTCTGTCATTGACCTGGGTAACAGGTTCAGGATGATAGTAAATGAAGTTGAAGTTGTAAAATGTCCTGACATGCCTAATCTTCCTGTTGCAAGTGTATTGTGGAAACCACAACCTGATCTAAAGGTTGGCGCCGCTGCATGGATATTAGCTGGCGGAGCTCATCATACAGGTTTCAGTACTTCCATTGATGCTGAATATCTTGAAGATTTTGCCGGAATGATGGGAGTTGAATATGTCCTTATTGATGAGAAGTGCGATCTTACGGAATTTAAAAAGGAACTCAGGTGGAATGAGATCTCTTATCATATTTGGTTATGATATCCTTGAAAGTGATGCTGGAAAAAATTAAAAACGCTGTTTTTAAAGCCAACCTCGACCTTGTAAGTAACGGTCTTGTAATACATACCTGGGGCAATGTAAGCGGGAGAGATTTTAAAAGTGGACTTATAGTTATAAAACCATCAGGTGTGAGCTATGAATCAATGAAACCGGATGATATGGTCGTGATTGATCCTGAAGGGAAAGTTGTGGAAGGTAAATATAAACCTTCAACAGATGCTCCAACGCACCTGCTGCTTTATAAAACATATAAGACAATAGGAGGTGTGGTTCATACTCATTCATCGTATGCCACATCATGGGCCCAGGCTGGAAGGGCCATTCCCCCTTTTGGAACCACACATGCTGATCATTTTTACGGGGATGTTCCATGTACAAGATTATTGACAGACAAGGAGATAGAGAGTGATTACGAAATCAATACAGGAAAGGTTATTGTTGAAACACTTGGTTCTGTTAATCCGTTAACAGTACCATCGGTGTTGGTAAATAGTCATGGTCCTTTCTGCTGGGGAACCGATGCGGATAACGCAGTTTACAATGCAGTAGCGCTTGAAGAGATTGCAAGGATGGCTTTTTATACCGTTCTGCTCGGGAGAAAAGAACCAGTTAATAATACTCTTCTTGACAAGCATTTTAAAAGAAAACATGGTAAGAATGCCTATTATGGGCAAGACAAATTTAAAATGGGTAAAATTTCAGGAACTCAATTTGATTAATAAGTATATGGCAAAGAAATTTGTAATCGGGATCGACTATGGTACCGATTCTGTTCGTTCAGTTGTTGTTGACACAAGTAATGGCGAAATTGCCGGGACATCAGTATTTGAATATCCCAGGTGGAAGAAGGGCCTTTTTTGTGATCCTTCAATCAATCAGTTTCGTCAGCACCCGCTGGATTATATTGAAGGGCTGGAACAATCTGTTAAAGGTGCCCTGAAAGAATTGAGTCCGGAAATTGTTAACAATATATCCGGAATTACTGTTGATACAACCGGTTCAACACCTATTGCAGTTGATAAGGAAGGAGTTCCTCTTTCGCTGAAGCCCGGGTTTGAAAGCAACCCTGATGCCATGTTTGTGTTATGGAAAGATCATACTGCTGTGCGTGAGGCTGCCGAGATCAATGAATTGGCCAGATCATGGGGAGGAGTTGACTTTACTAAATTCGAAGGGGGGATTTACTCTTCGGAGTGGTTCTGGGCAAAGATACTTCATGTAATCCGTAATAATAAGAAGGTAAGAGAAAACGCATATTCATGGGTTGAACATTGCGACTGGATACCTGCTTTGCTTAGCGGAGATGCCGACCCTCTGACTATGAAGAGAAGTCGTTGTGCAGCTGGTCATAAAGCAATGTGGCATGAAGACTTCAACGGTTTGCCTGATGAAAAATTTCTCATAAAACTTGATCCAGTGCTTAAAGGCATGAGAGACAGGCTTTTCAATGAGACCTTCACATGTGATGTTGAAGTTGGAAAACTATCGGCAGAATGGGCCGGGAGACTCGGGCTCTCAACAGATGTAAAGGTTGGGGTCGGGGCTTTTGATGCACACCTGGGTGCCGTTGGCGGCGAGATCAAACCCTACCATCTTGTTAAAGTAATGGGCACCTCTACATGCGATATGCTTGTGGCACCCATGGCTGAAGTCGGAGACAACCTGGTGGCCGGCATTTGCGGACAGGTTAACGGATCTATTATTCCCGGAATGCTTGGCCTTGAAGCAGGTCAATCAGCATTCGGTGATATTTATGCATGGTTCAGCAAGCTTCTGATGTGGCCTGTTACAGAGATTGTTTCTGAAATGACCTGGCTTGATGATAAAACAAAGAACAGGATCAAAGAAGAAACTGCCGATAAAATAATAGCAGAACTTAGTAAACAGGCAGAATCGCTTTCGGTTGAAGAAACATCAATTGTTGCCCTCGACTGGATGAATGGCAGACGTACACCTGATGCTAACCAGGCGCTTAAAGGAGCAATAACCGGATTGTCATTAGGGTCAGATGCTCCAAGGATATTTAAGGCGTTGGTCGAAGCCACGGCATTCGGTTCAAAAATGATTAACGACCGTTTTATTTCCGAAGGAGTCCGTATTGATGAAGTAATAGCCGTCGGAGGCGTTGCCAAAAAGAATCCTTTTGTTATGCAGATCGTTGCAGATGTTCTCAACATGCCGATTAAGGTTGCAAGAGCCGATCAGACTTGCGCTTTGGGTTCAGCTATGGCCGCATCGGTTGTAGCCGGAGTTTATAAAGATATTCCCTCTGCCCAAAAAGCAATGGGTGGCGGATTTGAAAAAGAATATCATCCTGATCCTGTCAGAGCAAAGAAATACGATACTCTGTTCAGGAAGTATAAGGAATTGGGCTACCTGATTGAAATCAGATTTAATCCTAATCTGTTAAAGTAGAATTAATATGGATTTCGCGAGCTGAATATTTGAATGGTAGTTGAATATTATTGTTCTGAAATTATTTATATTTACAAAAATAAACAGTTATATTATGAAAAAAATACATTTATTGGCAACAATTATGATTGCAGGGGTAATTGGATTTACTTCGTGCAATCAATCATCAAAAAACAAACAGGTTGTTAAAAAAGAGAATTTCGGAGTTTATAAGGGGAAAGATGTGTTTTTGTTTACCCTGACAAATAAAGATGGCAATGTTCTGAAAATAACCAATTTTGGTGCAAGAATTACTTGGATTGAAGTGCCTGACAAAGCCGGGAAAAAAGAAAATGTAACCTTTGGTTTTGATACTTATGATGGTATGATAAATGGTGACCCATATTTTGGTGCAGTTGTTGGGCGGTATGCCAACAGAATTGCAAAAGGGAAATTTTCACTTGACGGAACGGAATATTCCCTTGCACTGAACAACGGAGTTAATACTCTTCATGGAGGACCTACAGGATGGCACAGTGTTGTGTGGGACGGAGAGGTTGTTGAAAAAACAGAATTCCCGACAATTAAATTCACTTACAAGAGCCCCGATATGGAAGAGGGCTATCCCGGGAATATGGATGTTGAAGCAATCTATACATGGACAGACAAGAATGAGATTGTGATTGATTATAAATGCACCACAGATAAGAAGACAGTTCTTAATATAACTAACCATGCATATTTTAACCTGCATGGTGCAGGCAATGGTGATATTCTTGATCATGAACTGGTTATAAAAGCCTCTACCTTCGTTCCCGTGGATTCAACTCTTATTCCGACAGGAGAACTTCGTCCGGTTACAGGCACCCCATTTGATTTTACAACACATCACCCTGTCGGTGAAAGAATAAGTGAAAACTATGACCAGCTCGTCTATGGGAAAGGCTATGATCATACTTACATATTAGACAATAAGGAAGAGGTGGATGCAACGGTATATGAGCCAATCAGCGGACGTCTGATGGAGGTTATTTCTGATCAGCCCGGAGTGCAGTTTTATTGTGGTAATTTCCTTAACGGAAAAAGAATAGGACATGGCGGTAAACCATATAATTTCAGATCAGGATTATGCCTCGAGACAGGCCATTATCCTGACAGTCCGAATCATCCCGATTTCCCGACTACAGTTCTTAACCCTAATGAAACCTTTAAATCAACAACTATCTACAGATTTTCAGTTAAATAGATAACTGTTTTTTCATATTTTATCTGTGCCATGAATGCGTGTGATTGATAGCAATCTCGCTATTTTATGGACTTTATAGATTCTCGACTCTATTCTCCGGATTCTCCGGATGATCATCTGAATAGGGTTTTGCATATAGATCTTCAACTCTGACATTATCATTTTCAGGATTAACCTGAATGATAGTCTGACCATGTTCTTCTCCTGCTATGCCATTGAAATACAGAATACTGGCAAATATTGGCATTAAAGGAAGAGTAAGGGCGCTGACTATGGCTGAAAGAATAGTGAATATAGGATTAGTTGTAACATCTTGTAGGTTAGATGCATCCGCGGGATTCAAAATTGTCTTCACGTAACTTCCTGTGAAGGGAAGGAAAACAAGACCCGAAAGGATTACGTAGATAACGATCAGAATTATAACAAAAACTGCTACCCAACCTATGTTTGTCCAGAATTTTCTGTGTGCAAGAGTCAGTGTCCTGCTGATAGTGTGGCCAATATTGGCTCCTTCAACCATCATGACCGGTAAGGTGAACAGGTAGAGTGTCATTATATATAGTATAGAAAAGAAGACCCCGACAATCAAAACAAAAAGGCCCAGGACAATAGCGATTGAGCCAGCGAATGCAAGAAGTACCATTAAAATCAGAAATGGAATGAAATATTTAAGCGAATTAAGTAAACAAACAAAAAAATTGTTTGCACTATTTATGGGGTTGTAAATTATATAGTACTGAAGGATTGTTGTGAAGAGTAGATTGACAACAGATATTATTAAAATTGGTACAATGTAACCCTTAAGCATCTCAAGCATAACCATTGGATCGGTTACTGTTTGCAACTCCTTGATATTGATATAAGTCGAAGCATATTGCATTACAAATGACATAACAAGAGAAACAATAAATAATGAGAGAAATTTCTTTTTATAAAACTCCCATAATGAACTCATTGCACTATCAATATCATGTCTGCGGTAAAGAGGGTGTTTGCGGAATTGATCCATGATGTAATGATTTTAAGCGTTATTAAATTTTACTTCTTATAAAAATGCATCTCCTTTATATATTTCCATACTGCCGGCGGAAGGAAATACAACATGTCCTTTCCATTCTTAATTCCGTCCCGGATAAAAGTGCCTGAGATATCCATAAGCGGTGCTTTTACATGATGTATGATTGCAGTTGAAAGGATATGATCAAGCAGGGGAGAAGATGGTTTTACTGAACCAAGCCGCGGATAAACATAAATCGGGTATTTCCTTATCAGCTCATTTATATTTTTCCATTTATGAAGCGTATAAAGATTGTCTTCACCCATGACAAGACAAAATTCATTCTTCAGGTATTTCTCTTGTAAATATGCAAGTGTATCAATAGTATAGGAGGGAACAGGCAGCTTGAACTCTATATCTGAAGCTTTCAGTCTGTCATTATCGCCAATGGCAAGTTGTGTCATGTGATGACGCTGATGATCAGCCAGCAGAGTTTCCTTCATTTTTAACGGATTATGGGGGCTGACAACAAACCAGACCTGATCGAGACCGGCAAACTCAGTCATGTATCCGGCAATAGCGATATGTCCGATATGAACGGGGTTAAATGATCCGAAATATAAACCAATTTTAGCCATCGGAATATGCAGATTTACCTTCCAAGAAAGGATGAAACTATTTTCTGAGCTTCTTCTTTTGCCTTATCCAACTGATTGTTAATGATTACAGTATCGAACTCATTAGCAAGTTTTATCTCTTCCCTTGCTTTTTCAACTCTTATCCTGATTTTTTCCGGACTGTCTGTCCTCCTTTTTACAAGCCGGTTCTCAAGTTCTGAAACTGAAGGAGGCATAATGAATAATGCTATCGCGTTTGTACCAAATTTCTTCTTCAGATTTACTCCTCCGTTTGCATCGACATCAAATATAATATGATTTCCTTTTGCCCATATTCTCTCTAATTCACTCTTTAGTGTACCATAAAGGATATCTGTATAAACCTCCTGCCATTCAACGAATTCATTGTTTTCAACCCTTTTTTTGAATTCGGGGACTGTCAGAAAAAAGTAGTCTTCTCCGTTTGTTTCAGTCCCTCTTAACTGCCTGGTTGTTGCAGATACTGAAAATTCAAGATTTAATACGCTGTTGAGCAAATGTTTAACGATTGTCGTTTTCCCGGCGCCTGATGGCGCTGATATTATCACCAGTTTTCCTTCCATTTATAAAACATTCAGTGTCTGTTCTTTGATTTTTTCCAGCTCATCTTTCATCATAACAACCAGTTTCTGAATTGAGGCATCATTTGCTTTTGAACCGATTGTATTGATTTCACGTCCTATCTCCTGTGCAATGAAGTTTAATATTTTACCGTTTGGTGATGGCGTGTTGACTGTCTCGAGGAAATAATCACAATGAGTTTTTAACCTGATTTTTTCTTCATTGATATCATATTTCTCAAGATAGAAGATAAGTTCCTGCTCAAACCTGTTCTTATCGAGGTTTTCTGTACCCACGTTCTCTTCAAGGATTGACATTAGCTTTTCCCTGATTTTCGTTATCCTTCCTTCCTCAAATGTTCCGACAGTTTCGAGTAATGACAATATCTTCCCTATACATTTTTTCAGATCAGTCATAATGGAATTGCCCTCTTCGATCCTGTACAGGTCAAGCATAGTAACAGACTCAATAATCTGATTTTTAATCAATTCCCATTCAGCTTCGGACATCTCGGGTTTTTCGGATTTGAGTGTGTCAGGGAGTTTCATTATAGCTGTAAAAATCTGATCATCAAGGTCTATTTTGAGGTCAGCTGCTATCTCTTTAAACTGTTTGTAATAGTTTCTTACAGCCGACTTGTTAATGACCGTAGCGACTTCTTCATCAAGCATGTCACAGTAGATGGCAAAATCAATTTTTCCCCTGTCGAGTTTCTGACTTATCAGATTTCTGATTTCAGGTTCCTTCTCTTTATATAGCCAGGGAAGTTTTGTATTCAAATCAAGTTGTTTGGAATTAAGTGATTTAATTTCGATGGTTATTTTTTTCTGCGGAGTTTCTACAATGGCTTTACCGTAGCCTGTCATTGATTTTATCATCTGCCTTTGTGTTGGATTTGATTGAAAGTCATTTCGGTTGAAAGTTACAAATTCTCGTCGTATTTAACAACTGCTTTCTTCTTCCAACGACCTGATTTATAGTAAGAGAAAGATAATGCCAGACCAATCGCCCAGCCTGCCGGAATCGCCCACCAGATACCAGTTGCTCCTATCTTTCCGGATAATAACCATGCCATAGGGATTCTGATAATCCAGAGTGAAAGGAGAGAAAAAAACATTGGGATCAGGGTATCACCGGCGCCACGCATAACGCCATTATAAATAAACATAAGTGTGAAAATGATATAAAATGAACTGACAATAGTCAAATACTGGTCGCCTAATCGGATTACCTCGGAATCCTTAGTAAATAAGCTCATCAGGAAATGGCCGGAGAAGATAATAAAGGTAGTTGTAATAATTGTTACAATTCCTGACATCTTAACTGTTGCAATAAGGCCCGCTCTGATCCTTTCAGGTTTATTTGCACCAATATTCTGACCTACAAAAGTCGAAAGTGCCTGTGAAAACGACATTGCGGGAACCATCGCCAGGGAGTCAAGCCTGCTTGCAACGGAAAAACCTGCAATTACATTTGTTCCGAATTTATTAACGATACCCATTAAAGCCAGCGCCCCCATCGCGACAAGAGTTTGCTGGATTCCGGTGGGTAGTCCGATATTTATACTTTGCCGGAAAATTTCTCTGTCAAAATGAAGTCCTTTTATTGCGATCCTTATTAATTTATGAGTCTTGTTCAGCCAGTAAATCGCCAGTCCAAAAGCGATACCATTTGCAATGAGGGTTGCATAGGCAGCTCCTGCTACTCCCCATTTAAAAACACCCACGAACAGAAGAACCAGGATGATATTTGCAATCGTAGCAATTATCAGAAAGTACAAGGGAGTTTTTGAATCGCCAAGTCCTCTCAGTACAGCGCTCGTTCCATTAAAACCAAAAAATATAATTATTCCTGATAAATAAATACGCAGATACTGAACCGCCTGCGGCATAATATCTTCCGGCAGGCCTAACATCCTTAGAAGAGGTTCACTTATAATTAATCCGATTATTGTTGCTATTATACCGGCAACTGCACTGTAAATATACATTGTGTCAATTGCTCGTTTAACTTTTACAAAGTCTTTGGCTCCGAAGTATTGTGAGATAACCACCGTGGTACCCATCACCAGTCCGATGATCATTGATACCATAATAAATATTACAGGGAAAGATGCTCCGACAGCTGCAAGCGCCTCTTTACCAATAAATTTTCCAACAACAATGCTGTCAACAACACTGAACAGCTGTTGGAAAACGTTTCCTAAAAGCATAGGTGCTGCAAATTGAAAAATGAGTTTTCCTTCCTTACCGATAGTGAGATCCTGCATCCTGAAATTTTAGATCCGCAAAGGAAAACAATTAATGGTTACTAACAAAATGGTTCAGGTTCCAGGTTTCAGGTTCTAACCTCAACCTCAACCTCTATAGCTCTTTCTGATATATCCTGAATATCTTAACTACCTGGCAACCTATTCTTTCCCATTCGCTTCTCATCTTGGTGTTATTTTCAAGTACCAGGTGGCTGTCGATCATGTCCATTTTATGATTAATTCCCGACTGGAGAATCTTGACACCCATAAGAACATCGAGACCCTTTCCCCTGTAAGCCTTCTTAACACCACCAAGCATCATAAGCAGCTTTTTTGACTTCTTCGATTCCCGAAGGATCTTAAAAATCCCAAAAGGCAATAGTTTTCCATTTGCCCTCCTTATTCCTTTACTGAAATCCGGCATACCGATGGCAAATCCTACCAGTTCCCCTTCCGTTTCAATAACTTTAATGAATTTAGGATCGAGTATCGGCAGGTAACGGGCAGCAAAATCTGTCTTCTCATTATCATTAAGCGGAACAAAGCCATATATCTCCATAAAAGTCTCATTCATAAGTCCCAGCACGCCAATAATATAAGGTTTCAGATCCTTTTTCGACTGGAATTCAATGATCTTATATTCTTTGTTGTTGTCAACCCGCGATAGTACTTTTTCATAGATAAGAGGGAATTTATCGGGTAATTTGCCGAGGTAGTTTACAAGATCGACCTTCTTTTTATATCCTTCGGCTTCGACAAACTCAGGCATATATGGTGAGTTGTTAGGACTAGTCATGAATTGCGGATACTCAAATCCCTCTATCTGAAAGCCCTGGGGATCCTTATCGGAAAATCCAAGCGGACCTATAATCATGGTCATCCCATTTTGCCGGGCCCACTCTTCAACTTTTGTGATGAGAGTATGAAATACCTCACGGTCGTTAAAGCACTCCATGAAACAGAAACGTCCGTGCTTCTCATTATGAATAGTGTTATATCTATTATTGATAATACCCATTATCCTTCCCACCGGCTTGTTGTCCCGATAGGCCAGCAGCAAAATTGCATCAGCATATTGGTAAGATTTGTTTTTCTTTTTGTTATATAACTCCCTTTCATCCATGTAGATAGGAGGCAACCAATCGGGTTCATTTTTGTGAACTTTTTCAGGCAGAAAAATAAAGTCGCGATGATCTTTTCTGGTAAGTACCTCTTTTATAACTATATTCCCCATATATGGCTTATATTATGATTGGCAAGAAACAAAAAAACATTAAGATCAGCAATAATTATGTTAATATAATACAAATTATTGAGTCAACTTTGAAATGATTCTTTTTGCCACGAAGGCGCCAAGGCACAAAGCAACACAAATAGTATATTGTTAAGGATAAGTTCTTTGTGAACCCATAGTGTTTTTGTGTCTTAGTGGCATTTTTTAAAATAGTATTCAACTATCGAAATCTTAAAAACAGATCGAGGATTACAAAAACTGCAAACAAAATACTGGCTATACCATTTGTTGTACTGAATGCCAGGGTTACTTTACTGATGTCATCATGTTTAACAATGCGGTGTTGATATAATAATAATGAGGTAAATATTACTGCACCAGACCAGAAAAGATATCTTCCGTTTCCGATAATTCCTGCAAAAAGAACCATGACGAATGTAATGATATGCACTAAAATAGAAATGGCAAGAGCTTTTTTCCTCCCTGTGGCAGAGGGCAATGAGTGGAGCTGGTTCGACTTGTCAAACTCATCATCCTGCAGAGCATATATTATGTCAAAACCACTTACCCACGTTAGCACAATGAATGAGTAGATAAGAGGAAGGATACTGAATGTCCCTGTTAATGAGATATATGCGCCAATAGGAGCGAGGCTGAGCCCCAACCCTAAAATAAAATGGCAGAGTGCAGTAATCCTTTTAGTGAGGCTATATCCCAGGATAATCAGAAGAGCGACAGGTGAAAGAAAAAGAGTTAACCGGTTAATGAAAGCTGTTGTTAAAATAAACAGAATGGCATTGATTATTATAAACGCTGCTGCAGATCTGATACCAATTACACCTGAAGGGATCTCCCTGTTTTTTGTTCTCCCATTAAGAGCATCAAACCTTCTGTCGGCCAGTCTGTTAAACCCCATTGCTGCGTTCCGTGCGAAGATCATGCAGAGTATTATCAACAGAAGCAGCCTGATGCTGAAATCATATTCATCCCTTGATACAGCAAGCGAAAAACCAATCAGGGCGAAGGGCATTGCAAAGACAGTATGGCTGAACTTTACAAGCGAGAAATAATTTTTAACTGATCTGAAAAATGTAATCATTGATCCAGAAGCTTCCTGTACGTTTCGTAATTATCATCACAGAATGTAACAAAGATTACCTTTTCAGGGTAGTTGTTTTTATTCAGGAATCTTTTAGTTTCATTTACAGCTATCAGCGCAGCCAGCTCTTTTGGGAATCCGTAGACACCTGTTGAAATGCCCGGGAATGCAATTGTTTTAATCTTATTTTCTTTTGCCAGTGCAAGGCTGGTTTGGTAGCAGGATGCAAGTAATTGAGTTTCATCACTATAGCCTCCATGCCAGATGGGGCCAACAGTATGAACAATATGTTTTGCTTTAAGACGATAACCCTTTGTGATTTTTGACTGACCGATTTCACAACCGTTAAGGCTCTCACATTCAGTAAGAAGATCTGGCCCGGCAGCATTATGGATTGCTCCATCCACTCCACCGCCACCAAGAAGAGAAGGGTTGGCTGCATTAACGATGGCTTCCACCTCAAGAGCAGTAATATCCCCATTTATCAACTCAACCCTGATTTTTTTCATTATCGTATCTGTGCATTAAGTTCTTTCTCAAAAGCCTTAATCAGATTATTCATAACCTTGTCGATATTCTTGTCGGTCATTGTTTTAAGATCGTCGCGCAGGATAAAACTGACAGCATACGATTTTTTGTTTTTACCAAGATTGTCACTCTCATAAACATCGAAAAGACTAACGTCATGAAGAATATTTTTTTCTGTCCGGGATGCTATCTCCTTTACCTGCCCGAACTTAACTCCCCTGTCGAGCAGTAAAGCAAGATCGCGCCGCACCGAAGGATACTTGGGAAGCTCACGGAAAGAGATGGTATGTGTCTTAATCAGTTTCAAAAGAAAATCCCATTCAATGTGACCATAATATACATCCTGACCTATATCAAATTGCATCAGATACTTTTTAGAAATACGCCCTGCTTCTGCAACGATTTTATTATTAAACAGATATGTTAACGACTCAGCAAAATATTTTTTATCGCTTTCACCTGTTATTAAACTTTCCGGTTTAACTCCCAACCTTGAAAGGATCATTTCAACTGAAGATTTCACGTTGAAGAAGCCGGTAGGATTAGTTATACAGTTCCAGCTCTGACGGCCGGTATTGCCGGTAAGAAAAAGATCGAGAGAGGCTTTTTCTATATAATTATCAACTATAGGGTATGATTGTCCCGACTTACGGTAAAAATAGCAATGCCCGAATTCGTAAAATTTAAGATCGGGATTCTGCCTGTTAATATTCCTGCTTACCGAACTAAGACCTCCGAATAGAAGAGACTGCCTCATCGAGTTCAGGTCGGAACTCAGTGGATTGGCAAGCATTACAAGCTGTTCCCTGTTGAAATCGCTGTTCTGCTCGTACCATACTGCAGGATTAAGGGAGTTGCACATTATTTCCGCAAAGCCATTGGCCGAAAGAAGGTCAGATATTATATTAACAATCTTTTCTTTGTCAGGTTTTTCGGGGTAGGAAAGAGTTGAATTCACATGGTTACTTACCCCGACATTATTGTATCCGTAGATCCTGAGTATCTCTTCAATAACATCGGCTTCCCTTTTTACGTCAACGCGGTATGAAGGAATCTCAAGTGTCAGATTGTCTCCGCTTTCATCTTTTATTCCTATATCTAAAAGGTCAAGAATTCTTTTTACGACGGGCCGGTCAATGTTCTTGCCGATAAGCCTGTTGATATTATTAAAGTTAACTTCAACCGGTACATTTTTGATCTGGTTCGGGTAGACATCAATAATGTCCGATGAAATCTTTCCTCCGGCAATCTCTTTAATAAGCATTATTGCTCTTTTCAGAGCCCATGTAGTTATATTCGGATCTGCGCCTCTTTCAAACCGGAACGAGGCATCAGTTTTCAGTCCATGTCTTTTTGAAGTCTTGCGGATTGCAACAGGGTTAAAATATGCACTTTCGAGGAAGATATTTTTCGTTGAGGCAGTAACCCCTGATTTTATTCCACCGAAAACTCCGGCGATACACATTCCTTCCTTCTGGTTGCAGATCATAAGATCTCTTGAGGAGAGTGTTCTTTCAGCTTCATCGAGAGTAATGAACTTGCTTTTATCAGGCAGGTTCCTGATAATGACTTTCTTACCAATAATTTTATCAGCATCAAAAGCATGCAATGGCTGACCTATTTCGTGCTGCACAAAATTGGTGATGTCAACTACATTATTAATAGGGTTAAGTCCCACTGCCCTAAGCTTATTCTTGAGCCATTCAGGTGATTCTCCTATTGTTACTCCGCTGATCGTGATACCGGCGTATCGCGGACAATCAGTACTGTTTTCTATAATTACTTCAGGAGTATTATTGTGATTGTCAGGTTTAAAACCCATTACAGAAGGAAGAATAGCTTTTCGATACATTTCTTCATTCAGATTAAGGTATGCAGCAAGGTCCCTTGCAACACCGAAATGCGAACCGCTATCGATCCTGTTGGGAGTAAGCCCTATTTCAAAAACATAATCCCTGGCAATATTAAAATAGCTGCCGGCATCTGTTCCCGGTTTTGCATCTTTGCTCAGTACCATAATGCCGTCATGAGAATTCCCAAGTCCAAGTTCATCCTCGGCACATATCATTCCTTCGGATAATTCTCCACGTATCTTCGATTTTTTTATCTCTAAACTCTCATTTCCTTTGAAGACAACCGTACCGACAGTTGCCACCGGAACTTTCTGACCTGCTGCAACATTCGGGGCTCCACAAACGATCTGAAGAGGCTGAGAAGCGCCAATATCCACCGTAGTTACAGAGAGTTTATCGGCATCAGGATGCTTTTTACAAGTGAGTACTTCACCGATTACAACACCTTCCAGGCCTCCCTTAACAGATACCCATTCTTCCGCTCCTTCCACCTCAAGTCCGATACCTGTAAGTATCTCTGCAACCTTTGCAGGTTCGAGATCGATTTTTAAATAGTCCTTAATCCAGTTATATGAAATCTTCATTTTAAAGTTTTGCTTAAAATAATATCGTTAAGAGTGCAAAAGTAAGGATTTTTAAAATATGACAGTCGCCACTTGTAATAAAACGGGATCAATTTTTTTCAAGAGGGCGTATGAAAGATCATCCATTTATTCTTCTTGATTTTGACTTTGTTACCTCCGTTTATCTTAGGTTCTTTGTTTACATAGCATTAAAAACTGGTTATACTTGCAGAGTAACTCTTTTTAAATTGAATATTTTGAATGTTTTTAACATGGCATGGGATAATATTTCATACATTTGTTTAAACAACACATTTTAAAAATTTGATATAAAGTATTTTATTATTTAAATAATCAGCGTTAGCTAATATTCTTCCGCAGAAAACTGGTAATTTTTTAGAAGGACAAGAATAGTAAGCGATACGCTCACGTCAAGGCGTGGGCTTTCCTTATTTGTCCTTCAGGTATACCAGTACCTCTGCTCAGATGTAGGTTAAAGACCCATGCTGATGTTTTATAATAGCCTCATCAGGGTTTTGTGAGGCGTTAAAACATTAAAACGATGAAAAAAAATCTAACTATTAGCATCTCTTTTCTATTATCATTAATGCTAAATGCTCAATTAACACTAAATGCGCAGTATGTAGTAGTGAGTGCATCTGAATCAGATGCTAAAATTATTGTTGACGGACAGAATTTAGGGACAGGTACTTATAAAGTAAAAGTACCAAACGATGCTTGTGTCGATGTTAAAATTCAGAAAGTTGGTTTTTTCAACTACGAACAAACATATTGTGGTAAAAAGAAAGGAGGCCCTCCTCCAAAAAAACAGTTTTTTGAAATGAAAAAGGATGACGCTTATGAGGCTTCAATAAAAACTGACCAAGCAAATATTGACTTTTCTATTGAGATAAATAAAAAGTATGATGTAACAGATGCCTGGAAATTAACAAGTCAAATTGTCACAGACTACTTTGATGCAATTGAAGTTGCTGATAAAGAAACCTCCTATTTAAGAACTGCTTGGAGTGTTCAGGTTTATCAACAAAATACAATAAGAACAAGGATGATTATTAAATTAGGTAATTCAAATCCGCTTACATATAAAATAAAGTTGGTAAGTGAATACTCGGGAGCTTCCGGAACAAGTGTAAAAGCTGATGAGCAATTTCGCGAGTGGGATCGGGTGTTGAGAAAATATCAAAACATAGTTAGTGATTTTTCGACACGATTGGGTAATAAATAAATTGGGTTATATTCATCCTGTTCCTTAAGGACGGGGAAACAGCCCATATCATCATAGCGAAATGTCTTCAGCAGGTTAGTGAGTAAGGTAATATACCTTATTAAAATAGATTTTAAGGGGGGGTATCATATTGAAAGACTTGTGATAAACTAAAAGTGAGGATGTGAAGAATCAATTATTTGCAAAAATCGGAAGTAAATAATTCAAAAGTACAAATGATTATCCTGTCGAGTTACTTATTACCCGTATTCCAACTGAGAATGATTTTGATTACACATTGGAGCTGAAAGAAGTGATTTTTTAAGTGTCTGGTATTTAATTAAATAAAGCAGAGAGGCAAAAATCAGGTTTCCATAAAACCGTTTAATACATTTAAATTATAAACGACATCAAAAAATAATATTTGGAGGTGGCCTAATTGTAAAATATCATGGAAAACAACGAAAGAATCGTCTTTAATAACTCCTTTGGGACAGTCTCAGACAAGCGGATTATCCTTAACTATAAAAACGGATCAGAAGACATCCCAATTAAGCAGATTTCTTCTGTTTCGTTTGAAAGAAAACAAAATATTCTGTTTGCAATTTTCTATTTAATTATCGGAATCGGAATATTAGTTGGCACTTTCAGTTTGGAGCAAGTGCCTGGTGCGGTAATTATAGTTGCATTAGTATTATTCATTCTTTTTTCTCTTGTGGGCATTGCTTATTATATGGGGAATTATCAAATAAAAATCAGTGTATCTGGAAGAGACAAAAAACCAATCAGAGTTGAATTGGCAAAGACAAAAGAAGGAAGAGATTTTTCTGAGGCAATAAGGAGACAAATAATTTCATAACAAGAATTTAGCCAAAAGGTTAGGAAACAAAAAAACATAGAGGCATGAAAAGATTTTTAATCTTGTTATTATCTATTACTATAACAATCCAGATTTTTGGAAAACAAGTTACTGTTGAAAAAGCCCAAATTGTTGCAACCGCCTTCTTAATAAATCAGAAAGGAACAAACATAAAAAGTGCAACACAAATAAATTTGACACTTGTAGCTGAAATCACTCCACAAATGCAAAAACAATGGAGTACGCAAAAAGGCGCAAACAGCATCACACCTGCATATTATATTTTCAATGTTAATGAAAACGAAGGGTTTGTAATCGTCTCTGGTGATGATGCAGCAATACCAATACTTGGTTATTCAAACACGAATGGTATTGATGTAAATAACCTCCCTCCGGCTTTTATTAAATGGATGGAGGGATATAAAAAACAAATTCAATATTTACGAGCTAACAATGTTGCAACATCAGAACAAGCAAAAAACTTGTGGAATAATGTTGGCTCAACTTCAAATCTGAAATCAACCCAAAGTAGTGTGGCTCCATTAATTCAAACAAAATGGGATCAAGGGAAATATTATAATAATTTTTGCCCCAGGAAGTACTTTTGGAGTAAGAGAGCCTATACGGGTTGTGTCGCAACAGCAATGGCACAAATTATGAAATATTACAATTATCCTACTCAGGGAACAGGTTTCCCGGAATACTATCACTCTAACGATTACGTAACGTATGGAACTCTCTCTGCAAATTTTGGAGCCACAACTTATGATTGGGCAAATATGCCCAATCAATTAACTGAATTTACAACTACAACACAAAATGATGCTGTAGCTACTTTAATGTATCATTGCGGTGTAAGTCTTGAAATGAATTATAATATTGATGGCAATCTAACGAGTAGTGCACAGACGAAGGATGTTGTGTATGCATTAAAGAACTATTTTCAATATGACAATAATATTACATTCATAAGTATTACAGATTATTACACAAGTTATGGGGATAGGTTTCTGGATGAATGGAAAAAGACACTTAAGACGGAATTAGATAATAATAGACCGATGCAGTATAGGGGGTCTTCACAGTCAGGTGGAGGACATTCTTTTGTATGTGATGGGTATGATGTAAACGATTTTTTCCATTTTAACTGGGGTTGGTCGGGTATGGCTGATGATTATTATTCGCTTATTGCGTTAATTCCAACAGAAACAGGCATCGGGGCGGGATTAGGAGAATATACAGATGGTCAATCAGCAATTATTGGGATTAAACCAAAGGTAGGTTTAGATAAACAAATAGGTTTATATTCGTCTATAACCATACCTACTATTTATCAATTATTACCATTTGATATTACAGCAAGCATCGCAAATTATGGCATAACAGATTTCACAGGAAGCTTTTGTGCTGCAATATTTGACAACAGTGGAGCTTTTGTTGATTATATTGAAATTAAAACCAATCAAAGTTTACTTGCAGGTTATTATAAAGCAAATGTTATATTCCATTCAACGGGCTTAGCTCTATACCCAGGAACATATTATATAGCAATGTATTACAAATCAGCCGATGGAAATTGGATTGCATTACAAAAGCATGGGTTTAATAATTATGTAGAGGTACAGGTACTTTCACCTTTCCCGGCTAGGAATTTAAGATTATATGATTCTATTCGTATTTCTCCAAACCCTATTATAAAAGGGCAACCCTTGGATGTAACTTTTGATATTGCTAATTATGGCACTTCAACCTATAATGGTAAACTAGCAGTAGGCTTATATGACATAAAAGGGAATCTTGCTGAACTTATAAATTATAATAATAGTTTTAGTCTAAATGCTGGGAATCATTTTACGAATGGGTTAAAGTTTAGTACAACGGGAATAACGTCTGAATTAGGTAGTTATATGATTGCTGTTATGGAAATACCTGATGGAGAAACCATAGGTTATGTAGTAACGCCTAACAATTATTTAAATCCTCTAATGGTTAATGTTTCGGCCCCACCTCTCAGTCAAGACCCTTACGAAAAAAATGATACAATAACTTCTTCTTATCTTCTTCCAGTAACATTTGTCGACAATAATGCAACAGTTACAACTGCTGGCTCAAACATTCATAAATCAGGTGATTTAGATTACTTTAAATTGAATTTGCCATCAGGTTATAATTATTCAATTAAAGCCAGAGTGCATGATAGTTATAATTCCGGGAATGGTCAGACTTATACTTGTGATGTATTTTTGTCTTACAAATTAACTGCTGAGTGGTCGGATCTTTATGATGATTTTGTACCAAATCCAATATCTATGGACAATGGCGGTATAGCAAATTTTGCCGTTATGCCTTATTTTATAGGAGCAACGGGTACATATTTGTTGGAACTAAATATCACTCGTTCCGCAATAGTAGCAACAATTGCAAATGCTGCAACCAATTTGTCTCAAACAAGTTTTTCTGCCAACTGGAGCGGTTCGGCAACCGCAACAGGCTACCGGCTTGATGTTGCAACTGATATTGGATTTACTACTTTCGTTACAGGCTATAATGATAAAGATGTTAGTAATGTTACAACATACAGTATTACAGGCTTAAGCGCTAACACACCATATTACTATCGTGTAAGAGCTTATAATACAGGCGGGACAGGTGTCAGCTCAAATATAATTACTGTAACAACTTTATCCACACCAGTTTTGTCAATTTCAACAAATTCTTTGACAATAGCAGCTGACGCCAACAGCACGAAGACTTTTGATATTACTTCAAATATAAGCTGGACAGCATTAAGCAATCAAAGCTGGTTAGTACTGAGTAGCAATAATGGTTCAGGTAATTCTACATTGGCGTTGGCTGTAACGGCAAACCCTACTACATCAACCAGAACTGCAACCGTAACTATTTCAGGAACTGACGTAACTGCAAAAACAATCACAGTAACACAAGACGGGGCAACACCAATCTTGTCAGTTTCAACAAATACTTTAATAATTGCGGCTGAAGCCAACAGCACAAACACATTAGATATAATGTCAAATACAAATTGGACTGTTTCAAGTTCAGAGACCTGGTTAACTGTTAGTAGTGCAAGCGGAAATGGAAATGCTACTGTAACTTTTACAGCACAAGCAAACAGAACGTTAACCAGAACAGCAATTGTAACTGTTTCCAGCGTAGGTCTTGCAGATAAAACTATTACAGTAACTCAGGATATTCTAACCGGAATTAATTTAACTGAAAACGATTACATTAAAAGTTATCCGAATCCTGCTAAAGATTTTATCACAATTGACTTACAAGGATTAACCCAAAAAGTAAATGAGATTCAAATCATCAATATTTGGGGACAGCAACTAATGTTAATCAATTCACAATTAAACAATCAGATATTATATGTGCCAATAAATAATTTACCCGAGGGTACATATTTCTTACTCTTTAAGATGAGTAATGAAATCATAACTAGAAAAATTATTATCAAAAAATAAAGCTCCTAACTTCTTATCTATTATTGGTTTAACAAACTATAACGGGCCTTAAAACCCAAAGAGATTCAACCTAAGCATATTAAAATTTAAAACTGAAAAAATATGGCACTAATAAAATGTAAAGAATGCAATGCACAAGTAAGCGACAAAGCTAAAAATTGTCCTAAATGTGGGGCACCTGTGATTATCAAAGAAATAATCAAATGTTTTGAATGTGGAACTGAATTAGAAAAGGGGATGAAAGTTTGTTCAAACTGCGGAGTTGAACAGGAATTAAAGTATAAAATTATTGAAGACTCCCAAAAGGTTCTAGACAGGAACACAACTGCGGCACTCCCTCTTCCTGTTAAAAAAAGCAATCGTTTGATGTGGTATGTAGTAAGTATTGGAGCTTTATTGTTGATTCTTATATAATTAGCCCCAAAACTTGGACAACAGGTATAATTTGAAAATTTATTAAACTTGTTGTTATGAAAAAAAGAGAAAACCGCACATCAGGATTTAAATCAAAAGTTGTATTAGAGGCCCTTCAGGAGAGAAATACTCTTCAGGAAATAGCCAGGAAATACGATCTTCATCCTAATCAGATTACCACATGGAAGAAACAGTTTTTATTAGGAGCCAGCACTATTTTTGAAAAGGGTTCGGTGTTAATCAATGAAGAAGATAAGGAAAAAGCAGAACTTTATAAGAAGGTTGGTCAATTACAAATGGAGATTGACTTCTTAAAAAAAGTACTGGGGAAATAGCCAGATCCGAAAGACTCTTGAAAGTGACAAAGCAAAGCAAGCTTAGTGTAAGTAAGCAATGTGATCTTTTGGAAGTCAGCCGAAGCAGTTTCTACTATGTTCCCCTAAACGATAGTTCTTTTAATCAAGAACTTATGAAACTTATAGATATACAATACATGGAGACTCCGTTTTATGGAGTACCCCGGATGACAGAGTATTTGCGAGAACTGGGGCATGAAGTAAATCCCAAACGAATAAGACGTTTGTATCGTTTAATGGATCTTCATGCTTTAGGCCCGCGGCCAAATACCAGTAAGCCTCATCAAGGTGATGGTCATACCATTTTCCCCTATTTGCTGCGCAATTTAGAAATAGTTCGTTCAAATCAGGTTTGGGCAATGGATATTAGCTATATGCCGGTAAATAATGGACATATGTATCTGGTTGCTATTATTGATGTTTATAGCCGTTTTATTGTCGGCTGGTCGCTTTCTAATACGATGACTTCCGAATGGTGTAAAGAATGCCTGCAAGCTTCTATTTTGGCTTA
>JAPLEB010000009.1 GCA_026391555.1 Bacteroidia bacterium
AAAGCAAGCCGTAAGGGGGTGGTCTTTTTGCTCCGGTTTTGGGTGGTCAATTTGGTCCGGTGAAGGGTGGTCAGTTTGCTCCGGCGAGGGGGTGGTCTTTTTGCTCCGATCTCAGGTGGTCATTTTGACCGTTTTTTCCACTAACTGTTCAACATAGTTTTTCCAATGAAATGTGATCAAATCGTACATTTTTACAGCTGTGAGTTTGTCTAAAGCGATAAACATCCCCTTACCTTTGTACCCACGATTGCAAAAATGCCACACCACGTCTTTTGCGATTGCATCCAATCGTTTCTTAGCTGTCAGAATCGGATATTCTCTTGCGAATAGCTGTTCAACCCTGCTACTTTGATCACTGTCTAAATCTTCACTTTCAGAATCTATGACTGCTCTTATCTGTTCATTGATGATCGGATTTTTCAAACCCAGATATTCACCTCTGTTTTCATAGTAAAGAGGAACGGTAGCTCCATCGTCCACGCTTCGTTTAAAATCGTAACGGGAGACATAATCACCAAAAATCCTTCTTGTTAATTTATCATCTTTGAAAAGCGGGGTACCTGTAAAACCAATAAACGAAGCATTCGGCAAAGCATTACGCAAATTCATGGCCAACTGGCCTCCTTGTGTCCGGTGAGCTTCATCCGAAATAACAATTATGTTATCCCGTTTGGTAATTTCTTCCTCAAAATTGAATTTATGGATAAGGGTAAACAAATAACGGTGTTCTGAACTTAATAATTCTTTCAAATGCTTACCGCTACCTGCTTTAAGTGAATGCTTAGTGCCAGCTTTTATTTGTGGAACAGCTCCCACTCCGCTGAATGTACCATAAATCTGAGTATCAAGCTCGTTCCGGTCCGTGACAATTAAAAAGGTATAACTACCTTTAAATTTTCGATGGATCTTCTGGCTGAAAAACACCATTGAATAGGATTTCCCGCTTCCTTGTGTATGCCAAAACACACCTAATTTTTGTCTTTCCTCAAAGCTTATTTTATCAAGTTGAAGGAGCTTGTCTTTATGTATGATGTTTTCAATGGCTTTATTTACTCCGATAAATTGATGGTTTCTGGCAATAAGTTTTAGCATACTACCCAGAGAATTATCAAAGAGAATAAAGTTTTCAAAAAGGTCCAGAAACCGTTTCTTTTCGCAAACTCCAATGATGATTCTGTCTAATGCTACTATTCCTTCATCATCTTCTGTGATTCTTTTCCATTCATGAAAGTGCTGGAACTTGGCTGTAATACTACCGATACGACTTTCAATGCCGTTACTTACCAAAACAAAAGCATTGTAATAAAACAACTTCGGAATTACATCTTTGTAATCAGTGAAATTATCATTGTAAGCGTTTTCTAATTTGCGGTGGGCCGCTTTCAGCTCAATGAATAACAAGGGAATACCATTGACAAAACCTATAATATCAGGTCTGCGTTCACGATTACTTTTGCCCTGTATCCATAATTGCCGAACGGCCAGAAAGTTATTATCTTCCGGATTTTCGAATTCAATGACTTTCAACAATTTGTTTTTTACCTGTTCGCCTTTTTCATTTATAAAGTCAACGGGGATACCATCCTTTAACAATTGATATTTTTCAAAATTGATTTCAGCTAATGATTTGGTAATAGTTTCTTCGGTAATTTTTTCATAGGCAAGGGTGTAAGCTTGTTCCGGTAAATGAGGATTAAATTCCTTTAGCTTTTCAAAAAAAAGCCTTTTCAGTACAACTTCTTTTTTATTCAATCTTCCCAGTGTGGAGCCTTCTCCAAAGCTTTCTTTGTTATAGGCCAATAGAGTATCCCAGCCTAAACGATTGAAAAAAAGATCAATTGCTGTTTGCTCTATGAGATTATCTTCAGAATATTCGTAACTCATTTTGTCAGATCGTAAGCTCGTTTTAAATAGTAAAGTACACCTCCCGGGAGCTTTGACAATTTATTCAATTGATTTTGGGGCTTTTCTGAAAACAGATAATCGTTTATCTGAATACTATTATCAAATAGTTTGAATTCTTCTAACTTTCCGGTTTGTATAATAGAAGTAATGTAAGCTGATCTTGAAGCTGCAAGGAGGACATCAAGCCTTGTAAATCTTTTTGTTCCGGGGAGAAACGAATTCAAAGCAGCTAAGCCTTTCTCGAAAAACTTATATTTAGCAATGTTTTCGGTTTCCTTTAATTTGTTTAAAAATCCGTATGCAAGCAAAAAAGAAGTATTCCTTATATCTGAATAAACATCACCAATTTTAATATTCTCTTGCAGGTAATCAATCTCTTTTTGTGCAGATGTTTTGAATGTTTCAGATACCAGTGGAAGATTCCTGGAAACATCTATAAGCAAATCAATATCATAGAGTTGTTTTAACATACCAAGTTGCTTACCAGAGATATATGTTACTCCAATAGTATTTGGAGCAAAGGCAGTCAGTTTATCCCCTAGAAGAGAATTTATTCCAAGCATTCTGACTGATGTGGATTCCCCATCCTGAATAAGAATAGGAAGATCAATTTTCTTATCAATTATTTCAGGATAGACTGGTTTTTCTATTAGTATATCAAGCAATATATATCTTTCATTGTCGAAAAGATTAGATTGAAAGTAAAGCAAATAATGTGCTTTGGGAATCTTTCCGGAATAACTTCTCTCTTCATCAAGTTCCCATCTTGAAAAAATGGATTCAGAACATATTTTTATTAGGATTTCTTCCACCCCCTCACGGCTAATTTTGCAAACAATATCAATATCCGTGGAAAGTCTCTTAATTTCAGGGAAATGCAGCATCAATGATGTGCCGCCTTTAAAAACAAAATCAAGTTTATTAATGGAAAGCTGTTCCAGCAATCCTAATGCATAAATTGCATATTCAAGTATTTCCGGACCTGTATTCCCAAGACGTTTACTTTGTGACAATATCCACTCTTTAGCATATGATTTTGGAGATATCATACCTGATCTATTAGATTTAACCGGTTCATAAATTCTTCAATATCCTTTTGTTTCCCACGCCTGCTTGAATAGCTGAAAAGAGTGGATCTATTAACTATGTATTTTTTGAAGATATTTGTCCAGATGTTTGATAACTCAACATCCTGATACGAATAAAAGAGCTCCTTCTCGC
Source organism: Bacteroidia bacterium (assembly GCA_026391555.1). GTDB lineage: Bacteria > Bacteroidota > Bacteroidia > Bacteroidales > VadinHA17 > LD21. The sequence continues at coordinate 3,127 of JAPLEB010000009.1, forward strand.
AATAAAGATCAACCAGGATTTTTTCTATGCTAGGAGTGTGACTATTCTTCTTCAGCACAGGTGATTTACTAACGAGGGATTTAATGATGTATGTTAATGGTGAATTGCCGGCGTATAGTTCAATTTCTTTAGTCCCTGGCTTGAAATAAACTTCCTTAAACCCTTTTTCCTTCAGAAAGTAAAAAACACTTTCGGCAATTATTTCCTCTGGTTCAATGATTATTAATTTTCGGAATGCCTGCAAGTTTGTGAATTCATTAAGCCATGATGTGTCCCATAATAATATATCGGCTGATATAAATTGTTTCCTGATTGTTTGTTCTACCTTTTTAATGTCATTATCCGGTGATGGTATCCATAAAGGTTTCGGGGTAAAAGAATATACATCCTTTGCAACTGCAGCTATAATACCTTTATTTTTAAGTTCATGAATCCTCGCATAAATCGCATTATCCTGAATACCCGGAACAGTTTTTCGGAAATACTCTTTTATATCCTTTATGCCAACCTTACTCTGACCTTTAAAATGATCAGTTATTCCTGTAGTTGATTTATTATTATGTAAATCTTTTGTTTTCATAGTATTACTATCAACACAAAGATATCTAAGAATAGACAATAAACAAGCATTACTGTCTTATATTAGAACATCATCTCCAATCATATCACTTAAACTCATCCATTCTTCAACTGTTCGAAATATAACTTGTTGCCATTTATTGATATCTGCACTAACTTTTAGTGAGATAGTACTACATTCCATTTCATCAATATCTTTACCTGTAACCTTATCCAGGTATTTCCCTTTAACTATTGGCTCTTCAAACTCTCCTGGATAAACCAAGGCTACTTTTCTGGCACCAAAGTATTCATGATAAACATACATTTGCCTGAGATCGTCTGGCGATGGATTTTTACCATTCAGATTTTTCCACTTTGTGTCAATAACAAAGCAATTATCCTTATCGCCGGGATTGATAATAATATCAGGTTCCATTTTTGTTCTTTTCCCTGACTCAGATTTCCAAAAATATTTGAAGGGTTGCGCTTTTAAAGTGATACCCGAGGATATATTTTTTCTAATACTTGCAAGAACAAATTTTTCCCAAAGCTTATTCATGTCAAACATCAAAGCAAGCACATCATTCTGTCCTCTGCTAACATCAGGATGATAGTGAAGGAGTAATAGCCGGGCTATTTCAATGGCACGCCGGTAGGCAATCGTTTTACGATTATAGGTAATTGTACAGAAGGTCTCATCAGAAACTTTAATATCCAACATCTCCGGGAAATACAATAATAAAGCTCCAATTCTGCTTTGTAAGACATGATTGGTATTAAGGACGCTTATGAGTCTGATAGTTTTGTAGAGGATGAAATGCAATTTGTGTTCATGGTCAAAGGTCGTAGAGCGGACATAGAAACGTTCCTGATGCACATGGTTTTGCTGAATATGTTTGCCAAACTGCAGGCTCCCTTTCAATGAATATGTGTTTCCTTCTTTTTTCCTGTATTGCTTTATTAATCCACTGTGGAGAAGAAATTCAACTTCATCTATAAAAAATTCAAAATATAGATCCAGAATTGAATTTGGCTTCAGCTTCAAAATACTGCTGCTTGGTGCATGGATATCAAATACACCGACAGTCCTGAGCATTCCTATTAGCATTTTGCGCCATATTCCTTCATCATGTTTCTTGTCGGCTTTTGGCAGGACTTCGATTGTAGTTTTGCCTACCTGCAGAACCCCTACATATTCACAGAATTTAATACCATTATGGATCAGGTTAAAAAAAGGAACTCCTTTTGTCCCATAGAATAACTGTAATTCCTTCAGTTTATTAAAATCAAAATACGATCCCTCTTCTGCTCTCAGGATTTCATGTTCAAAAACCGTGATATGATTTTTACTAACTACCAAAACTGTTATAATAAAAGTTCTTTTATAGCTGCCTTGAATTCATCATCAGTCAGTTTTTTTGGGTCGACTAGTTTATATACCGGACGTTTTTCAAGTTCATCGATATCATAATCATTAAAATCAGCAAAAATCTTTTCAGTATTTTGATCCTGCTTGCCATCATCTTCGAAAAACTTACTGCCCAGAACCAGTCCAATCTTTCCGTAATCGCCAAAGAAGTATTCTTGCAAAAGTGGAATTATATTATGGCGAAAAATCTCCTTCAGGTTTTCAATTGTTTTCACTGACATAAAATAACTATGGCCGATCTGATGATCCCTGTCTAATAACTTTTCAATCCGTTTATTAATTGTATCCATTATTAATGCCAAATCAATACCCTGCTCTTTTTTAAGATTGCCTTTATCTTCAATTAGTCCGGAATCCGGAAGGATTGTTTCAAAGCTGAATCTTCTTCTAAGCGCCGTATCAAGTGCTTCGATACTTCTGTCGGCAGTATTCATAGTTCCAATTATATAAAGATTTGGAGGAACTCCAAATTTCTCTTTGCTGTAAGGCAAAATTACCTCCAGCGCTTCATCCTTTCCCAATCGTTTATCTTCTTCAATCAGGGTAATAAGTTCTCCGAAAATCTGTGAAACATTTCCACGATTGATTTCATCTATTATTAATACATAAGGAGTTTCATTAGACGCATTAATACTTTTTCCCCTGTTCAGTCCATTAGTATACAAATAATCCAAAATACCAACAACATAAGTTGGATTATATACATCTTTTCTTGAGGCGCCTTCGTAGACCCTTCTGATATTTTCAATTGAAGCCGTGTACTCTGCTTGTGGATTCAAAGATTGACTTGGCTTTATTTTGAATGTTCTGCCTCCCCTGAAGCTAATTGAAAACTCTGATCCTTTTGTTTTTATTAAAAGTGGTTTCTCACTTTCTGCTTCTGCACACTTCTTCTTCAACCATTCAATTTTTTCCTGGAAATTACTACCGGTTGTAGAAGCCGATTTAACAATTTTTTTAAATATTCCCGGCATAACATCATAAACAATCTGTCCGTCATTTTCCTCCGGATCTAATGGTTTAATTCCTTCGATAAAATCTTCATAACTCATGCTTTGATGAAATGTCACAAAAGCAACCTGTCCTTTTTCAGTTTTGGGATCATAGGATAATTCTTTGAACTTTTGGGTGAGAGCTTTTCTATTTTTTTCATTTTTCAGATAAAAATCCCGCGCTACGATTTTCAGTGCCTTATTAATCGTATTATATGTTTTACCTGTTCCCGGAGGTCCGAAAAGAATTTGGTTTAGGGGCAGTATATCAGCGTGGTTTTCTAAATCTTTTTGTATGTTTTCCGGAGCAGCGTTCAGATCATCATCAGTTTCAGGATTTTTAGCATACTTTTTTTGCCGCTCCTTCAGCTTAAGTTGCATATTTTCAAACTCTTCTTCAGTAATACGGTGCGCTATAAAGGATGAATTCTTTTTCTGCTCATTGGTTATGCCTTTTTCGACTATAGGAATTATAATATCTAATTGTTTTTCTAAATCACTTAACAAATCTTCAATTGTGGTATATGCTTTCTCTGGTGATTTTGTTTTGTATGATTCCATTTTGCTGGTTATCCTGCTTTCAACAGCGAGGGCAACAGATGATCTGATTTCCTCTTTAATATTTTGTATTAGATTAAGAGCTGAAGTGTTCTGCTTACTATCCGGATTTTTTGTTTGTGTGAATTCAATGTAATATTTTAGTTTATCGTCATCAAATCCGAAAAAAATATCAGTAAGATCTTGAGAGGACCCTGGAAAACCTACAGGTATTGTCCACAATGTTGTTCCAAAATATTTGGATCTCTCTGTGCCAATAAAATAATTCAGCTCGGAACCTTTGTTTGCCTTCTGGCGAAGAGAAAAAGTAAATGATGGATCTGCTTTGTTCTTATCCATAAACCAATTATAAACACTCTCTTGAAATTCTTTATATGTCTTCATATCAGTAGGTTTAATTGCGATATCTTCTGCGAGTAACTTTTGAAACTTCTAAAAAAAATCTATCATGCATTATGATTTAATCGGGCTTTATATGAGTTCTTTAATACCCATATCGATCTTGCATGTACTTCAACCATTCGTTAAACTGTCCATTAGTCTGGTTTTTCCTGACGAAATCAATCCATTCCTGGTGTGCCCAAGTTCTAAAGATTGTCTTACCTTCAAAAATTTCGCTCCATCCAGTTTGAAAATTAGATATTCCGGTACTTCTTAAACAAGCTTTAAGTTCGATATTTCTGTCATCAAAAGCGACTGCAGAGGCGACAAGTGAATACCTGCCACTTTTCATGATGCCTTCTGCCAGAGACTGCTGACGAAATAATTGATAACCGGCTGATGTGGCAGGACATCTTTTCAAAATCGTTCTACCATGTTTTGAAAGAATTAAATTATTCCAGTATTTTCTTTTCCAAACCGTTTGATGACAAATCGTTTGATAATCACATACACTTGCCTGTTTCAGGCATCTCGACGGATCAGGATTTCCTTTCCGCTTTTCTTTATCTTCTGTCCGTCTGGCAGAACACTTGTAAAAACTATGTTCTGTATATTTACATTCTGTCAGTACAATTCCGTTCCCTTGTTTTGTCTTAATCAAAAAAGCAACATCAGGTGAAGTCTGTCCGGACCCTCTGGTTCCATCTTCTTCACCTAATAAAATCGAAGGATGCAATGGGTCATTTTGGGGAAAGGCAAATTCCAGTTCAACATCTGTGATCTCTGTAATATGATCTGATATTTTTTGCTTTAAAAATTCTGCCATCATAATCCTGAGGTTTTCATTCTGACGGACTGGGAAATAAAGGTTTGCGCAGGCAACCCATGAACTTAGCAGGTTATGAGTGCCTGTATGATGTTGAATATGCTTTTGATCCAGATAAACAGGTAATTCTAATCTGATATCTTTCCAAAGTGTTTCAGTCCAGATTCTTCTGGGTATAATATGTTCATAATCTCTTTTATTCTGAAATCCTCTTTCAGAAGTTGAAATATTGGTTTTTCGCCAAATTTCCTGATGCTTTCTTTGTTCTAAATCGAAATTAAATTCACTCATTTATATAAGTATTTAAAAATCCTTATTCCATAGCGGCAGTCTGCCCTGTACTTCAAAAAATCGTTGTATTAACAGTCCTTCCACATATCCTGGTAAATCATTATTCGTTTTATCCATTGTTACAAACCAATAGATATCTAACCCATCAATATTTTCCTCTATCATTTTTTTATCAAAGAAATCCTGCCGCTTCATTCCATCCTGTTTGTTGTTAATCCTGCTTTTTAGCAATTGATCTTTGAATTGCCCGAGCTGAGTAATCGTTCCGGATTTGCCGATATAAACCAACTCAACCCTGCCTTTTGCAAGTCGAATAACATAATATACGCCGGGAAGCTCGGGTACTTTTTTGCTTACTTCCGATAATCTGTCTCCTTTTTTGAAAAAGAAGTGACCATTGTTCTTATATTTTTTAGTCTCGTCAAACATAATTTACTTGTTTATACTCCTATTTGTCCACTTATCAGCCTTGGCAACAATATATCCACTGCCGCTCTCAACCTACTATTTTGCTCTCCAAGTATGTTGATTAAAGTAAAAAGCGGTTTTACTTTTTCGGTAAATGCTAACAAATCAGTTTCTTTTGGAATGGTGATTTTTTGTTCACCGATAAATTCCTCAAAACCATAATTGACAATGTTACTGGCACTGTGTTTTTCATATTGGGTGATTACTCCATTTTCCTGGCTTGCCAATAAATACAAGTAGAAAAATTCAGGCGTAACATTTTCATTGGGTCGCAACATTTTACAGAAACTGGCACACATTGGAAAAATCGGACATATAGACCACCCTTAATCGGTTTTGAAAGACCATGCTTCACCGGGTGTAAAAGACCACCCCTAAGTTAACATCCTTTTTTGCTTCATTTTTACCATAATTTCCAGGGTGATTTTACAAAGTTAT
>JAPLEB010000107.1 GCA_026391555.1 Bacteroidia bacterium
TGTAAATATTCCGGTTATTGCATCCGGTGGTGCTGGTTCAATGGAACACTTCAAGGAGGTCTTTTTTAATACCGGTTGCAGTGCAGCACTTGCTGCCAGTATCTTTCACTTCGGAGATATCACAATTCCAGATCTTAAAAATTACTTAATGAATGAAAAAATAAATGTAAGATGTTTAATATGAATATTGACTTTAGCAAAGGAAACGGCCTGGTACCCGTTGTTATTCAGGATAATAATACCCTCCAGGTTTTGATGGTAGGGTACATGAATGAAGAAGCATATAGTAAAACCAGGGATGAAGGTAAAGTCACATTTTTCAGCAGGAGCAAAAACCGTCTCTGGACCAAAGGTGAGACCTCAGGAAATTATTTGTACGTAGAAGAAATATTATCCGATTGCGATAATGATTCAATTCTTATCAAAGCAAAACCGGCCGGACCTGTTTGCCATACCGGGAGTACCGCATGTTTCGGAGAAGAGACTGCAAAAGGATTTATTTACCAGCTGGAACAAGTAATAAACCAGCGCATTGAAAATGATATTAATGACTCTTATACCAATAAGCTTTTTAAGAAAGGCATAAATAAAGTGGCTCAGAAAGTTGGTGAGGAAGCTGTTGAATTAATAATTGAAGCTAAGGATGATAACATTGAGCTGTTTAAAAATGAAGCCGCTGATCTGCTGTACCATTTGCTGATATTATTAAAGGCTAAAGGAATCAATTTGCAGAGCATTGAAGAGTTGCTGCAAAAACGGCACATTCAAATCCATTAAAATGAAATGATAATATAAAAAATAAACAGGATTAAGAGAATTTATTGTAAATAATTTGGCATTTTTAATTAATGCATTACTTTTGTAAGTCAATAACGCAACCAAATGAATATTGTGTACAAATATTTTATCTCCTTTTACTACTTCTATTTTTATTTTAAAAACTGATTAGGGGATTTTTGTATACAGATAAATTTAATTTATATGAAAGCAAGGTCCCTCAAAGGGGCCTTTTTTTATAATAACATATTGATAATGAAAATAACAATACAGGGAGAGAAAGGAAGCTTTCATGAAGTAGCTGCACGACAGTACTTTAATTATGATACAATTGATATAGTGCCTTGTTCCACTTTTGACCTGACTATTAACACGCTGCTTGAAGGAAATGCAGATTTTGCTGTAATGGCAATTGAAAATGCCAGGTCGGGCAGCATTCTTTATAACTATACTCTGATAAGGGAATCAGGCATGAAAATCCTTGGTGAACACAATCTCCGGATTATTCAGAACCTTATGGCTCTTCCGGGACAGACAATCTACGACATCAAAGAAATCAGAACACACCCCATCGCGATTGCCCAATGTATGACCTTCCTGAATCAGCATCCTGGAATAACCCTCATCGAGAGCGATGATACTGCCGGAAGTGCAAGATTCATTAGCGAAAACAAGCTTAAAGGTGTTGCAGCTATTGCACCCGCTCATGCGGCAGAAATATATGGCCTCGACATACTTGCCTCAGGAATAGAGACTTATAAGCAAAACTACACAAGGTTTCTTGTTGTAGGCAATGAAAATAAAGGGAACAAGAAAGGGAACAAGGTTTCAATCTGCTTTTCAACAGGTCATAAACCAGGGTCGCTGGCAGCTGTGCTGGTTAAGCTTGCCGAATTGCAAATAAACCTGTCAAAGATTCAGTCAGTTCCAAGGTTGAATGGCGAGTGGGAATATATGTTTTATCTTGACCTGGAATTGAATAAAAATACCAACTCTGATGTGATCAGAAGAGTACTTGAAAATAAGACAAGCAACCTGGAGATACTCGGAGTATATTTTAAAGGAGACATGTTTTATGAAAGTTAAACCGGCTGATCGTACAAATAACGTACAGGAATACTACTTCTCCCAAAAGCTTACTCAGATTGATATGATGCGAAGAGAAGGCGCTGATATCATTAACCTTGGTATTGGCAGCCCCGATCAGCCACCATCGGAAAATACTATTAAAAGTCTGATCAAAGAAGCAAAAAAACCAACGTCACATGGCTACCAGAGTTATACAGGAATTCCTGCACTAAGAAAGGCGTTTGCAGAGTGGTACAAAAAATATTTTCATGTTGAGTTGAATCCCGACAACGAGATTCTGCCCTTAATGGGAAGTAAGGAAGGTATAATGCATATTAGCATGGCTTTTGTCAATTCTGGAGATGAAGTGCTTGTACCCGATCCGGGATATCCTACATATTCATCTGTAACAAACCTTGTTGGCGGTATAGTCAGAAAATATGATCTCAATGAAAAAAGGGGTTGGCTTCCCGAACTGGAAGCCCTTGAACAGAGTGATCTGAGCAGGGTAAAACTGATGTGGGTTAACTACCCTCATATGCCAACCGGAACAAAAGGATCGATGGTACTATTTGAAAAACTGGTTGCATTTTCACAGAAACACGTGATACTCCTTTGCAACGACAATCCATACAGCTTCATCTTAAATAAAGAATATCACAGTCTCTTAGCTGTTGATGGCGCTAAAGAAACAGCGCTGGAGCTAAACTCATTAAGTAAGTCGCAGAATATGGCAGGATGGCGTATTGGAATGGTTGCGGGGCATAGCGGGTATATTAAGGAAATTCTCAAGGTTAAAAGTAATATGGACTCAGGAATGTTTTTGCCAATGCAGATGGCTGCAATTGAAGCACTTAACAATCATGAATCGTGGTATGATACAGTCAATGCTGTTTATTCAAAAAGACGGAAGATAGTTGAAGAGATTATGGTTCTGCTCGGTTGCAACTACGATAAATCCCAGGTTGGGCTCTTCTTATGGGGACGAATTCCTGAAGAGGTACCCAATTGTGAAATATATATTGAAGAGATTTTAAATAAATCGCATGTTTTCATTACACCGGGTTTTATTTTTGGGAAGAACGGAGAAAGGTATTTAAGAATATCACTATGTGCCAATGAAAAAAGGCTGACAGAAGCTAAAGAGAGATTAACTTTTAATTCATATTGAAAATAAAGTTTAATATGACAATTGCAGTAGTAGGAATAGGTTTGATAGGAGGATCACTTATGGTTGATCTTCGCAAACGAGGTTTTGCCGACAGAATAATCGGAGTTGACACCAATATCCATCATCAGAATATTGCACTGCTTTGCGGATTGGTTGATGAAAATGATACTCTGGAAAATGCCATTGAAAAAAGTGATTTGATAATTCTTGCCACACCCGTTAATACAAATTGCATTATGCTACCCGGGATACTCGACAGGATAGCCGGCACTTCAAAAGTTGTAACTGATATGGGTTCAACAAAAGCCAGTATCGCGGAAGCATCAAAAAATCATCCGTACAGGGGTCGCTATGTAGCAGTTCATCCAATGGCAGGCACCGAATATTCGGGTCCGCTTGCTGCTATCGGAAAATTGTTCGACTATAAAAATGCTATTATCTGCGACAAAGAACTCAGCGATCGTGATGCTCTTGAAACAGTTGAAAGAATGCTCGATATTCTGAATATGCATAAAGTGTATATGAACTCGAATGACCACGATGTGCATGTTGCCTATATATCTCATATTTCGCATATTACATCTTTCTCATTAGCGTTATGCGTGCTTGAAAAGGAACAGGAAGAACAAAACATTCTTACATTAGCCGGTGGTGGTTTTGAAAGTACCGTCCGTCTGTCTAAAAGTAACGGGGAAACATGGGCTCCGATTTTTCTTGAAAATGCTGAATTTATCCTTGAAGTAATGGACACGTATATTGATAAAATGAATTTGTTCAGAAAACTGATCTCTGACAAAGATATTAACGGTTTGAAAGCCCTGATGGAAGAGGCTAACAAGATTAGAAAAATATTGAATTAAATTATCTATTGAATAATGGAATTAAAACTTGAGAATTCCCTGATTAAAGACTGGAGAGGTTATAAAGGAAGGCCTTTCCTTATCTCCGGCCCGTGCAGTGCCGAAACAGAAGAACAGGTGATGGAAACTGCTACACAATTAGCCAAAATAAAAGAGGTTAGTGTATTTCGCGCCGGTATCTGGAAACCAAGGACACGTCCGAATTCTTTTGAGGGAGTGGGTATCGAAGGATTGAAATGGCTCAGGAGGGTCAAGCAGGAAACAGGTCTGCTCGTTGGTACTGAAGTGGCTAATGAAAAGCATGTTTACGAGGCTCTGAAATATGGTATTGACATGTTATGGATCGGTGCCCGGACATCTGTTAATCCATTCACAGTTCAGGAGATATCTGATGCCCTTAACGGGGTGGATGTGATGGTGCTTGTGAAAAACCCTATTAATCCCGACATTGAGTTATGGATGGGCGCCATTGAACGTATTGCCAGAGCAGGAATTACCAGGATAGGAGCAATACATCGTGGCTTTTCCTCATATGAAAAGACATTGTACCGGAATCAGCCCAACTGGCAATTGCCTATTGAATTGCGCAGACGTATCCCCGACTTACCTATTTTGTGTGACCCAAGTCACATTGCCGGCTCAAGACAATACCTTCATGAGATTTCCCAAAAAGCAATGGATCTTAACTTTGACGGACTAATGATCGAATCACATATAGAACCTGCCAAAGCCTTAAGCGATTCCGCTCAGCAACTTACCCCAAATGATCTGAAAGAACTCTTAAGCAGGCTAATCCTGCGTAATCCAAGTACTTCTGATCCTAAGTTACTTGATGTGCTCGGTGAACTAAGGCAACAAATCGATGTGTACGATGAGCATCTTCTCGATCTTATGGAGCAACGAATGAAAGTGGCAGAAACAATCGGTCGTTATAAAAAAGAAAATAATATCACTATCTTGCAGAGCACCCGATGGGATGAAATTATAAAAAGAGTAATAACCAAAGGCCAGGCTAAAGGACTTTCATCTGAACTGATTGATACAATTTTCAAGGCAATTCACCAGGAGTCTATTAACCATCAGATGAAGGTTATGAATAACGGAGTGAAAAATCACTCCAATGAAAAATAAATTGTAAGGAACCAATGGAAAGATATGTAGAACCGTCAAAAATTAAAGGTCAACTCAAAACTCCCTCATCAAAGAGCATGACACAACGGGCTATTGCTGCTGCTTTATTAGCCGATGGGCAAAGCATAATCCATAATCCCTCCTATTGCGACGATTCATTAGCTGCAATGAGTATAGCATGTGGCTTGGGCGCCAGGGTTGAACCACAGGCTAATGAATTGAAAATTATTGGCTCCGTTGTTTTGAAAGAGCCAAAACTGAACTGTGGCGAATCGGGTCTGGCAATCCGGATGTTCTCTCCTATTGCTGCATTGTACCCGGCAGAAATTACCATGGTTGGTGCAAATTCTCTTAAAAAGAGGCCTATGTTCATGATTGAAGAGGCTTTAAATCAGTTGGGCGTGAAGTGCACCAGTTCAGGTGGATTTCTTCCTCTTATTATTCAGGGACCAATTCTGGGAGGACATTGCGAAATTGATGGGTCAATGAGCAGTCAGTTATTAACCGGCCTGCTTATGGCATTGCCTCTTGCATCTAAAGACTCCGAAATAAAAGTCAATAACCTGAAGAGCAAACCGTACATTGACATGACTATCCAGATACTCAAGTCATTTGGTATAACAATTCAGAATAAGGGTTATAACCTGTTTCATATTCAGGGGAATCAAAAGTACATACCTCATAACTACACAGTTGAAGGTGACTGGAGTAGCGGAGCATTCCTGCTCGTCGCGGGTGCTGTTAATGGTCATTTAAATATTCATGGCCTTCGCACAGATAGCATGCAAAGCGATATGGCAATAATTCAAGCCTTGGAGCAAGCAGGTGCACAAATGAAAATTAGTGAAAATCAGATTGAGATTTCCAAATCAAAATTAAAAGCGTTTGAGTTTGATGCCACCGAATCGCCTGACCTCTTCCCTCCGCTTGTTGCACTGGCATCTTATTGTGATGGTGTTTCAAATATCAAAGGTGTATCAAGGCTAATATACAAAGAGAGTGACAGGGCTGCAACTCTTAAGGAAGAGTTCGGAAAGATGAACATTAAGATAGAAATAAAAGATGATCTGATGTCTGTTACCGGAGGCCGGCCACAGGGTGCACGCGTTGAATCGCATAATGACCATCGTATTGCTATGGCAGTTACAGTTGCTGCCCTGGGAGCGACAGGCAGAGTTTATATCAGGGACTCTCAGTGTGTTGCAAAATCGTATCCCGGATTTTATAATGATCTCAGAAATCTTGGAGTAGTGGTTCATGAATGATACCCAAAAAGCCTTATTCGTTACTATTCTGATTATAAAAATGGAAAACTCATGAATAAATTAAAAAAAATATGTTTTCTTGTTGATATTTTAAATTTATAATTATATTTGTCGTCATGAACCGAGTCCCGACTCGTCGGGATGAGTTCCATTATACTATTAAAATCAATTATTAATGATGAAAACAAAAGTGTTTTATATGTGGTCTTGGTGCAGCTTAAAAAATTATGCTGTGAAACAAGTCGCTATATAACATTTATAAGATATTTATTTATATAGGCACGCTGTTCGCAGCGTGCCTTTTTTATTTATTAACTTTTAAACTTAAATACAATGGAAAAGATCTTCAAAATTTTATTAAGCGAAAATGAAATGCCGAGGCAATGGTATAATATCGTGGCTGATATGCCTAACAAACCAATGCCACCACTGGATCCTGTTACAAAGAAACCGATAGGACCCGATAGCCTGTCAGCAATCTTCCCAATGGAGTTGATTAAACAGGAGGTATCGCAGGAACGATACATTGATATCCCTGAAGAGGTGCTTGATCTCTACAAGACCTATCGCCCATCTCCTATACACAGGGCATATAAACTCGAGAAAACTCTTGGTACAAAATGCAAAATATATTATAAGTATGAAGGAGGTAACTACTCCGGGTCACATAAAGCGAATACCGCTATTCCCCAGGCATATTATAATAAGATGGAAGGTGTGAAAAGAATTACAACAGAGACCGGGGCAGGGCAATGGGGAAGTGCGATGAGTTTTGCCTGTAACTATTTCGGTCTCGAGCTACAGGTATTTATGGTAAAAGTCAGCTACGATCAGAAACCAGGCAGAAAACTGATGATGAACACATATAACGCAACCGTTATACCGTCTCCAAGTAACCTTACTCAAGCCGGTCGTGCCATACTAAAAGACAATCCTGATTCCCCGGGAAGTCTTGGAATTGCCATTTCTGAGGCAATAGAGATGGCTGTCAAAGATCCATATACGAAATACTCACTTGGCAGTGTCCTTAACCATGTTCTTCTTCATCAGACAATTATCGGACAGGAGGCATTGCTCCAAATGGCAAAAACAGATGATTATCCCGATATTGTGATCGGTTGCTTCGGAGGAGGATCTAACTTTTCAGGAATTGCTTTTCCTTTTCTGCGCGAGAACCTGGTAAACGGCAAAAAGACAAGGCTCCTCACTATTGAGCCATCATCTTGCCCTAAACTGTCAAGAGGAAAATTTATGTACGACTTCGGAGATAGTGCAGGAATGACTCCTCTTCTCCCAATGTATACTCTTGGGCATAATTTTATTCCTGAGAAAATTCATGCAGGAGGTTTGAGATATCATGGGGCCGGAGTTCTGCCAAGTCAGCTTCTTAAAGATGGCCTTATTGAGGTTAAAGCAAAAATGCAGAAGGAATGTTTTGAGGCGGGAGTAATATTTGCCCGCTCAGAGGGAATTATTCCTGCTCCTGAATCGACCTACGCTATTGCCGGTGCATTTGAGGAGGCCAGGATTGCCGACAAGGAGGGTATCGCGAAGACAATTCTGTTTAACCTGAGCGGTCATGGCCATTTAGACCTTACCGCGTATGAAAAGTATTTTGAGAATAACCTGCCCGATCATGAACTGACCTGTGCAGAGATCGAAGATGCAATTTCGAAAATCAAGATCCCTGCCTGAAGAGCATGAACTCACCTCCCTCCCGATAGCTATCTGGAGGGGGTGAGTTCTGTATCATTAAAAATCTGAATAATCTGTGGGATGGAGGAGAAACGGTTTTGTCTTTGAAGTTGAATTCTTATATTCTTCCTTTGCAGAGAGAGTCTTCCACTCGGGGGAATTCCTGAATGCCGCCCAACGATCGTCGTGCGATTTCATATCAGCATAAGTGGTCATATACATAAGTCGTGGTTTCTGGCTTCCCACTAATACCTGAGCGTAAAAAACAGCATTGGCGCCAATTTTTTCAAAAATAGCAATCTCGCCACCCTCGTTGAACATCTGAATTTTCTTCGCAGCTTTTGCCTCTGTGGCACTTTCATAGCTTCGAAGTTCATAAATTCTTTCAGCAGCCGGAGTGGTGTATGTCGGAACTCTGAACTGAGGCATGTGAGTGAAAGCCTTAAGAAGAATACTCTCGTACCTTACAAATGGAGGATCTTTATATGGTGCATCAAGGAAATCCTTTCCAGCCTGCTGGTAAGCCTGGTCACTGTTCAGTTTTGCCTCAAGGCCAAGATATTGATCTACTGTTTTCAAAGGGATGAAAACATAGACTAATTTACCATAAGCAGTATCCTTTTCAATAGGTTTAAAAACGCCGATCGTACTGATCCCCGCACGATGCATAGCCGGGATAAACGCATCCTTAAGATATGCATCCATCATGGCTTCCTGTGCAGTACCCGAAATCCTGAAGATTTTTACCTCATAGTACATCTGCTTTGGTGCAGCAGTTAAACTACTGAATGGAACAAGAACAAATAACAGTAAGGTGGTAAGTGTCCGCAAAATGTTTTTTGAATTTTTCATAGTTAAGTTATTTATTATTAACACATTAGAATATTGATTAATAAGTTTAGCCCATGCTCATAATCACCCTATTCCTTTTTACCTCACCCTAAATCCCTCTCCCAGGGGAGAAGGGGGACCAGTGGGATGAGGCAAAACAAACGGGTTAGAAATTAGTATTCTTTCGAAAATTCCTGAAAAATTTTATTTGCCTGTTCAGGTGTCAGTTCGGAACCCGACTGAACATAGAATCGGTGAAATAATGTTATCGATTCCCCTTTTTCGAGTTTGAAACTCTTTTTCTCCTGTTTGGGATCGTATACATTCTGGCCAAAATTATTTACAGAGAACAGTCCATATCCGCGGGCATGGGCATAAGCCGGGTAACCCGGATTTTTCGGATGGTCAAAAATGCCAAAGGTAATCAGCACATTGTCCTTTACTCCTGACAGAATAACCCAGTCATTTCTTGTTCCCCATACTTCATCGCCTTTAATACCTTTGCTCGAAGTGTACATGCCTGTCACTCCTGTGTTATCAGTTGCCTTGACAGTTGTTGGATTGCCCTTATCATCGGTAAAAATCAATGATTCATTTGAAGGCATTTCAAATGCTCTGTCAACCCTGATAGCAAAAAGTCCTTCTTTGCTTTCACCAATAGAAACCGGACCATTAACTGCCGTAAGCGTTGCGATGTGATCAATTGTACGGGAATTCCTGTCACCCGAAAAGATATATTTTGTGTTCTCCCTCAACAGTGTGTTTCCCTTGTCATCATCCCAGTTCATAACTACCTCAAGTACACCTTTTTTACCGCTTTCCGCTTTAACAATTTTCTGATGAACGATATGACCGTAAGACTTTTTTTTGTCAGCCGGTATTGCCGAAGAGTTATTCCAGAAATCGAGACCATTTACATTTCCATGGTTGAACCAAATGCCTATATGGTGAGGGTGATCAATACGCTCACCTTTTCTCGGTTCTATCGGAAATCCCCTGGTTATAACTGAGCCGTTTGGAGCAATAACCGGTAATAAAAACGGTTTTTCAATTTTTTCAGGGTATTGGTACGATGTAAAAAGGTTGCCGTTTATGAAAACATCAACCTTCTGTTTATCATCAACCCTGACCAGTTTTACACCTTTGTCTTTAACTGATTGAGTGTTTAAATTCATTCCTGAAGCTAAAAAAAAAGCAGGTAAAAGGAATATCGTTGATATCCACCTCCAGCATGTAAAAAAGCATTTAGCAGTTCTCATGATCTATATACTTGTTAATATTGGAATACTTTCCCGCCTGCAAGAACTTCTTGTTTTGCTTCATCAAATGATGCTTTTTCTCCGGTTCTTAAGGCTGCTGTACACATTATGGTAGCAATTGAATGGTTATACCCTGCCATAATATCTGCATTAGGTTTCTTACGGTCGCGGATACATTCCATCCAGTTTCTCATGTGAGCATTGGTCATAGGATCTGAACCTGTATTGGCCGATGTTTCCACTTTTAAACCCGGTAAGTCCATTGATTCCAGTAAATTAGCAGGCAGGTTCATAGCTTTTGCCTCATTGGCACGCAGACCTCCTTCAGAAGTGATTTTATTTGTATCAAGATTCAGTGTTCCTCCGTTGGAGAAATAAATCTCTTTTGTTCCACCTGCCGAATTGGTGAAACGTGAAGTATAAACAACCTGAAAAGCTGAATTGGCATCACCATAATCCATTACAGCTGTCATGGTATCGAAATTGGTACGACCGTCTTTCCATTGATAAATTCCACCATTTGCAGCTACGCTTCTCGGATGACTCAGCCCTGTAAACCAATGAACAGTATCAATCTGGTGAGCCATCCACTGGCCGGGTATCCCGGATGAGTATGGCCAGAATAGTCTGAATTCAAGATATTTCCTGGGATCCCAGTCTACAGGTGCGCGATTCAACTGGAAACGTTTCCAGTCGGTATCTGCCTCTTTAATGACACCTGTCAGTTCAGGTCTTCTCCACCTGCCAGGCTGGTTAACGTTCCACGACATTTCCACCATTACTATCTTCCCAAACTTACCCGATCTGATATACTCGTTAGCGGCAATATAATTCGGAGTGCTTCTGCGTTGTGACCCAATCTGAACAATCTTTTTTGTTTCCTGAACAGCTTTTAATGCTTCACGAGCGTCGGACATTGTTTCAGCAAAAGGTTTTTCGCAATAAGCATCCTGCCCTGCCCTTACAGCCTCTGCCAACACTAATGCATGCTGAAAATCTGCTGTACTGATAATAACAGCATCAGTATCTTTTCCGCTGTACAATTCATCGTTGTTGCGTGCTTTTCTTATTGTTACCCCTTTCCCTTTTAAAAATGTTTCTGCCTCATCACGACGCCTGTTCCATAAGTCAGAAACGGCTACAATTTCAAAATTTAATTCTTTTGCCTGACTCAGAAATGCAGGTGCCAGTGATGACCTGAACCGATCAGAAAAACCAACGATTCCTACCCTGACTCTGTCGTTTGCACCAAGGATACGTGAATAACTCTTTGCACCAAGGGCCAGGCCTGCTGCGCCGAGTGCCGATTTTTGAATGAAATCTCTGCGGGTTGCCATAATTAAATAAATTAATTTGTTTTTATTATTATTGTATGTTACTTATATTCAATCTATTAACCTCATTATTCTATTTTTTTTCACTCCCTACCCCATAAAGGAGGATTTGAAATCCCATCTTCTATATTAACCCCCCTCTTAGTATAAAAGCCGGACAATCTGACCCCATTTGGCCGGACTTAATCAGCCACATCGAAATTGCTGATTTGTTAAAGAGTTTTTTCATTGTAAAAAGTGGTTACGCAAATATATTCATTTTAATTTAAAGTTTGAATTTGATATTTTGAAAACTATTGCCGAAGAAGTTGGCCTCTCGCCGCGAACCGTTAACAATTATTTTTGCCGCTGTACTCAGTTAAAAATAGTGGTTGCCCTGTAGTGAGCAAAGTCAAACTAATTGGACAGGTATGACCAATTGTAATAATCACCACGTTTTAATGTATTGATTATTAGGCATAAAAAAATCAAGGGGAGGATAAAATTAGGTTTATAGAAAACCAAACAATATATTTGTTTCTAACATCGGCACCAAAAAAAGTAGTATTTAGAGGCGCCCTTTAATAAGATGGAGACACAAAAATACATACTGGCATTAGCAATGATTATGGGTTTTGGCAACATTGGAAAAGTGTATGTGGCTGATGAAGGACCAAATTTTATTTTTTACCTTTCAGATGATCAGGTTAAGGAGGATACAACACTTTTTCTTACCGGACCGGATACTCAAACAAGCTATACATTTACAGTTAAAGCAATAAATGAAATTGGAAATGTATCACCAGCAAGTAATCCGGTATTTTTGAATATCGAGTCTGGAAATAATCCCGATGAATTGATCGATAATGGTGATTTTGAACTTGGTTATAATAAAATTTGGACTCATAAAGTCATTGATGTTACACATATTTCGCCTACCAATGAGCCTGA
This sequence comes from Bacteroidia bacterium, assembly GCA_026391555.1. Lineage (GTDB taxonomy): Bacteria > Bacteroidota > Bacteroidia > Bacteroidales > VadinHA17 > LD21. Next base: position 12,322 of record JAPLEB010000107.1, read on the forward strand.
TTATGAAGTTAGCTATGAATCAATGAATACCACTCCTGAGGAGTTGACCTCCATCTTAAAAAATCTGAAACAACGCTTAAAATCTGAATCTCTTGACGATATTAAAATTATCTCGCCGGAGTGTTTCAGGGTAGCGCCGTCTTCATTAACCAGTACTAAATCAACAACATATTATATTAATTCGATTTTTATAGATCCATTAGCTAAAGAGGCAGTGGATGTGGTAGGGACTCATACTTATGCCGATAAGGATAACACTGCCAATTGGGGCGGATTAAGGGATGCCGGTAGTGGCAAACCAGTTTGGGTTACAGAATCTTCAACATTAGATGATCCCGATAAAACCATGACAAATGCAAAGATACTTATCAAATGGATTATTAATGGATTTAACGAAGGAGGCTTAACTGCTTATTTATATCACCTTTTCTATAGCACTGGCGATGCCGGATTAATAACATATTCAGATAATGATGGTGTTATCATGTCAAAACGTTATTACGCGTTTAAGCAATTCGTTAATTTTGTAAGGCCGGGCTTTAAGCGTTTAGATGCAGATATTTCAGCAGGCAGAACCAATATTAAAGGAAGCGCCTTTTTATCTCCTGATGGCCAAAAAATTGTACTTGAAATTTTAAATGAAGGCCCCGGATGTACTTTACCCATTAACCTACCAGAAAACGTAACCTCAGTACAACATCTAATTACTTCGGATGCAATTACTGATAATTGCACGTTAATTGATGATGTTGGTTTCAAACCAGGCGATATTTCGATTAACCCTACATTGCCAGCTCTTTCTTTTCATACTATTGTGTTGAATATCAAAGGTAATACTTCCTCGCCTGAATATCATGAAGCTGTTTCAAGGGATAAATCTTTTATTGTTTATCCAAATCCTTCCGCTGATATAATAACGGTGCGTTTTTCAGGATTAAGGACAGAAAGTATCTTAAGTATCCAGAATCTCAATGGTGTAAAAGTGAGAGAATTTAATTTATTGAAGGGTACAGAAAATGTTAATCTTAATATCTCTGGTTTAGCAAAAGGTATTTATATTCTCTCTTTAAGTTCAGATAAAAAAAGCAATTATAAAATAATAAAACAGTAATTTATGTAAAAGATAACCTGGACGGGGTGAATGGGTGCAACAACATGAATTAATCCCGATAATAAATAGTGTCATATCAAGATAATAAAAAAAGGAGAATCGGTTCAGGCTGAAGTCACGATCCGCAACGATGGAAAGACGGAAAACGATGAGATGGTATGTGATTTTTTAATACATTTACGATATCAGCAAAAAAACATGTCTCTTTTGGATGAAAAATCACTGATATTGGGTTTACAGAAGGGGAGTATTCAAGCCTTCGAGAAAATCTTTTCACTATACCATAAGCGTATATACAACTTCTGTCTTCGTCTTTATCAATCTTCAGATGATGCCCAGGAAACTGTGCAAAGGGTTTTTGTAGCACTCTGGGAACAGCGCGTACAGGTGGATGAAAATAAATCCCTTACTTCCTACCTGTATACCATCGCCAGGTACATGGTATATCAGGAGCTCAGGCAGCAGGTTTACAAAAAGGCAGCTTTTGACCATTTCATCCTTAATTCAATTGATTTGAATGAGTCAACAAAGGATGAGGTGTTATATAATGAGTTGCTTTCTTTTTTGGAATCTTTAATAGAGAGACTTCCTGAACGACAGCGGGAAATATTTAAACTAAGCCGCTTTTCAGGCTTTACCTACCGGCAGATTGCAGATCAATTGAATATTACAGAGAATACAGTTGACACGCAAATCAGGAGAGCCCTGAAATTTGTACGGGACAAATATAAAACTCATTATAATTGATCAAGGCTCATTTGATAATCTTCTGTCTTCCGGCTTCCGACTTCGGACTTCCGACTAATTTTCTCTGATTATTTTTTCATTTTTTGTCACGGAAAATTTGACCCCAATACAATACTAAATATAAATATGGACAATAAGATGCAAATTGAAAAGCTTACTGAGAAATTCTATCTCGGAACTGTTACAAACGAAGAGTTGACGTTTTTATTGAGTTATTTGAAAGAGAAAGAACCACAGCACGAAATTTTGGAATATTATCAAAATCTGTGGGATGAGTCATCAGAGATTAATAATGACATCGATTCTGAAAGAATTTATAATGAGGTTTTTAGGAAGGTTAGTATTAGGTTGATGACAGTAACAGGAAGCACGAAGAAGGTAGAATTCAGAGGTTATTTCAGGTTAGTAATGAGGTATGCCGCTGTTTTTATTCTTGCATTCGGGCTTTCCTGGCTGGTTCATTCGTATTTCTTGAATAGATCAACAATTCCAATCATTGCTGATCAGATTCAGAAGGTGGAAGTCCCCTATGGATCAAAATCCCGGATTGTACTTCCGGACGGATCGGTTGTTACCCTTAATTCCGGGTCAATCTTAAAATACTCAAGTTCTGAATTTAATTCAAATAGTCGTTCTGTTTCCATGACAGGTGAAGGATTCTTTAGTGTTACCAAAGATTCTACAAAACCATTTTATGTGACAACCCCTGGAATAAAAATAAAGGTTTTGGGTACAACCTTTAATGTAAAGGCATATCCGGATGAAGATATTGAAGAAGCAACCCTTGTCTCAGGAGCTGTCGAAATCTATGCCAGTTCTGACAAGAGTGAAAATGGGAAACCTATTATACTAAAGCCGAATCAGAGTGCGGTATTTGTAAAATCTGAAAAAAAATTTCATACAATAGATACAGCTGACAAGTTCAGTCCTGAACCTACTCCTGTTAAGCTTAGAACAGTAAGCCTTCAACCTTCTTCAAAGACCGAACAAACCATTTCCTGGAAAGAAAACAGACTAGTCTTTGATAATGAACCCTTTAGTAGTCTGGTTGTAAAAATTGAACGTTGGTACGATGTGAAGATCATAGTTAACTATCCGGAATTGAATTCAGCCAGGTTTACGGGAAAGTTTGACAAGGAAACACTCGAGCAGGTTCTTAATGCCCTTATAGCCGTTACACCATTTAATTACAATATTAAACAAAACCTTATTACCATATCAAAATAATAAACGATTGAACCACTTTTAAAATAATTGCCTATGGTATAAAAAAAGAAAAATAAAAAGCGAAAGATGTTTGCCGCATCCTTCGCCACGATAAATGATCTGTGTTACTGAATTTAAAATTAACCATTTAACAGAACAAAGTTATGAAAAAAATCCGAATCTTATTACCTGGGAGTAAATGTTTTTACCAGACTAAACTACTAATCTTCATGAAACTAACAACTTGCTTTTTACTCATCAGTTTTGCAGGCTTTGCAGCTACCGGGTATTCGCAACCTGAAAAGGTTACGATCCAATTGAAAGATGCAAGCATGAAAGACTTGTTTAACAATATTGAGCATCAGACCTCTTACAAGTTTCTATACCGTGATGATGCTGTCGAAAATATCCGGATAAACCTGGATGAAGCAAATATACCTCTTGACCAAATCCTTAACCAGGCCTTGGAGGGTTCTAAATTTGGCTATAAAATATTAGCCAATAATCTTATCGTAATAGCTCCCACAGAACTGTTACAGCAACAAAAAATATCCGGAACTGTTACCGATGAAAAAGGAAATCCGTTACCAGGGGTTACCATAGTTGTTAAAGGAACCACGCTCGGTTCTCTTACCGATGCATCAGGTAAATACTCTATAAACAATGCTCCTCAGGATGCCACACTGATCTTTTCTTTTGTCGGCATGACAACACAGGAAATTACATCAGATGGTCGAATGCTGATTGATGCTGTGTTGAAAGAGGAGGCGGTTGGATTGAATGAGGTTATTGTGATTGGTTATGGGACTGTTAAGAAAAGCGACCTGACCGGATCTGTAATGCGTGTTGAGACCCAGTCTCTTAAATCACAATCTAATACCCAATTAACCGATATGATCTCAGGTAGTGTGTCAGGGTTATATATTAAGCAGGGCACATCAGCTTCAGGTGGAGCAAGTACTATGGAAATAAGGGGTCAAACTTCATTGCTTGCTAACACTGACCCATTAATAGTACTCGATGGTGCAATTTATAATGGTAATATAATGGACATTAATCCTAGTGACATTGCTACTATAGATATCTTAAAAGATGCAAGTGCATCTGCTGTTTTTGGTGCTAAAGCCGCTTCTGGAGTTGTAATTATTACAACTACCAAGGGAGCAACTGGTAAACCTAAAATAAGTTTTAGTACTACCTTAGGTATAACTGAATCAGCCCGAAAAATGAAGCCATTTGATGCTCAGGGATTTCTTGATTTCAGAAGAGATCTTCTGGAATCGAATAAACCAGAGTCTCCGTTTTTTTATTATAATCCAACTGAACTTCCAGATACTATATCCATCGATAAATGGCGTAATTATAGTGCTAATCCAAATGCAGACAACACTTTGGAATGGTTAGGTCGTCTTCTTTTTTCATCTACTGAAACACAAAATTATCTTGAAGGGAAAACCACAGATTGGTATGACAACATTATGCAAAAGGGTAATAGGCAGAATTATGATTTCAATATAAGAGGAGGAACAAAAGATGTATCGTATTATTGGTCCTTAGGAAGTACAAGCAATGAAGGAATTATTGTCGGGGATAAGTTTTCTACAATACGCTCAAGATTGAATGTTGATATGAAAGTTGCTGATTATATAAATATTGGGGTAAACACACAGTTTTCCAACAGGGATCAGAGTGCGGTTAAAGCCAATTTAAACCAAATGTTTCGTTGTAGTCCATACGGCAGCTATGGCAAATATAAGGAAGATGGTTCATTAAACTTTTACCCGCAGGAAAATAATCAGGCATCTAATCCTCTTACGGATTATTATTATAATGATTTATTAGATAAGACAATTTCGCTATTCTCCTCTTTGTATGTTCAACTAAAACTTCCATTTGGGCTTAGCTACAGACTTTCATATCAGCCCAGATTCGTATTTAATAATAACTATAATTTTAAACCCACTACAACATCTTCGGCAACTGGTTCACGATCCGATTCCCAAACATATGAATGGATCATTGATAACTTGATAAGTTGGAAGAAAAAAATAGGGGTACATGATTTCGATTTAACGCTGCTATATAGTTCTGAGAAGAATCAATACTGGAGCTCCTATTCATCAAATGCGAATTTCACACCGAATGAAAATCTTTCGTACCACGGCATTGAATATGGGATTTATCCATTTGTAAGTTCCAATGATACTTACTCAACAGGTGATGCAGCAATGGCAAGATTAAATTATACTTTGTCAGAAAAATATCTGCTGACCACATCCATAAGAAGGGATGGTTACTCTGCCTTTGGTCAAAAAAACCCCAGAGCCTTTTTCCCTGCTGTTGCATTTGCTTGGAAAATTTCTGAAGAAGATTTTTTCAAAATTGACTTTATTAATCAAATGAAATTAAGGTTATCATGGGGAATTAATGGCAATAGGGATATAGGAATATATTCTGCACTTTCAACACTGTCGTCAAATAATTATTACGATGGATCTTCTGCTGTGGTTGGAGTAACTTCTACAAGATTAGCAAATCCTAATCTTGTTTGGGAAAAAACACAGGCAACTAATTTTGGTCTGGACTTCGGCCTATTCAAGGATCGTATTAATATCAGCGCCGATTATTATATTTCAACTACTAATGACCTTTTGATGAGCCGGAGACTTCCTGTGATTACCGGACTTACCAATATGACAGTAAATCTTGGAGAGCTAGCTAACAGTGGATTTGAAATGACCCTGAATACTGCAAATATAAGCACACCAAATTTCAACTGGAAGACAAACCTGGTTTTCTCATTAAATAGAAATAAGATCAATAATCTATATGGTGACTATGGACCCTATGTGTTAAAAGGAGATACCATCATAGGTGAGCAGCCGGATTACATAAACAATTGGTTTCCCGGTCATTCTATAGATGCAGTATGGAATTATAAAGTAATAGGTGTATGGCAATTAGAAGAAGCGGCTGAGGCTGCAAAGGTTGGCTTAAAACCTGGTGATTATAAAACTGTTGATGTAAACGGTGACGGGTTGTACACTGAATTTTATGATAAACAATTTTTAGGCTATACAATTCCACGATATAATATCGGACTAAGAAATGATTTTACCTTTTTTAAAAACTTCACTGCTTCAGTTTTTATTCGTGCTGACCTTGGCCATATTAGTGCAATGGATCTTGCAAAACATACGTTAAGCAATGTTTATGACAGAATAAACAGTGAAGCAGTCCCTTATTGGACACAGTATAACGCGGAACCTGTTTGGGGCCGTCTGAATAATTATGGAGGCGTATATGCCGGTGGTTATAATGTCTATTTTTCTCGCTCATTTTTGAGAATTCAGGATTTAAGTTTATCTTATTCCTTCCCTCAAAAATATATTCAGCGGATGAAACTAAGTAACCTGAGAGTCTTTGGTTCTGTAAGGAATCTTTACAGTTTTGATAAATGGCCTGATTTTGACCCTGAATCGGGGAGTACTCCGATGCCCAGAACTTATACTTTTGGGCTCAGTTTTGAATTATAGTTTGAAGTTAAATAGATAAAATTTAAAAATCATGAAACCAATAATTAATAAAACTCCATGGATTTTAGCAGCCATAATTTTGCTTCAGATTTCCTGTTCAGAAGACTGGTTAAAACCAGAGCCTCTTTCTTTTTATGCTCCCGAAAATGTTTTTGTAAACGAAGAGGGCTTTCAATCACTACTGGTTACGATGAGATTAGATATCAGGACTGATGGCTTTTATACTCCCTTTAGCACCTTCGAGAATCAATATTGTTTATCTGATTTAGGTGTCCCAGGGCCCATAAACAAGGCCGTCATAAAAAATTTTATTACTCAATTAACCCCAGCCGGAGACGGTGGTAAGGAAAATTTTTATCAATTGTTCGATTTAGCCTATACAGCAATCAAAACCCCCAATCTCCTAATTTCGAGGATTGATGACATTGCATTTAAAGATGAAACTAAAAAAAATGAATTGTTGTCTGAGGCATATTTCTTCAGATCATATTGGTACTATCGATTGATACATTCATTTGGTGATGTGCCATTTACAGGGGCTGAAATTTTAAGTGCAAAACTTGATTTTAATACTCATTCCAGATGGGCCATCCTTAAAAAGGTTATTGCTGATATGGAATTTGCTGTACAATGGCTTCCGGTTAGCGCAGTTCCAGGGGCTGCTACAAAAGGTGCCGGGGACCATCTTCTAACAAAACTTTATCTCGCTAACTCTGATTTTGATAAAGCAATAGAATCTTCTACCAGGGTTATTAAAGGGCCATATACATTAATGAAGAATAGATTTGGTAGCTCGGCTAATGATCCAATACGTAATGTTATATGGGATCTCTTTCGTCCGGAAAACATATCTATTCCTCAAAATTCAGAGACCCTGTTTGCTGTAATTGACCGCTATGAAGCCCCGGAAGCGGCAAAAACCATTGGATGTATAAAAGCACGTGCATTTAATCCTGCATGGTGGCATGTTTCTGTTAAAGATAGTAAGGGCAAAAACGGAACTATACTTGCAGGTCCAATGTATGATACATTATTAAATAGCAATGGGCAGTCCCGTCCAACTCCTTTTTATATCTATGAAATCTGGGCTGATGGAACATATAACTGGAGGAATACCCCTGATTTAAGAAGAAGTAATATTTGCTGGGTGGATAAAGAAGAATTGCGATATAACAGGACTACTTCTGTGGATTATGGAAAGCCCATCAATCCAAAATATTTTACATCACTAAATGATACTTTTCAATATTATTTTTCTTTCCCTCAGTATAAGACTTATTATCCGGTACAAGATCCTGCTAATTTAAGTTCTCAGGGTGGAAACGGCGATAGCTACATCTTCCGTTTGGCTGAAACATATCTTTTAAGAGCTGAAGCATATTTTTGGAAGGGTGATCTTATCAATGCAGCAAAAGATATAAATGAAGTCAGGGGACGAGCAAATGCATTACTCGTCTTACCCGCTGAAGTTACTATTGATTATATTATGGATGAACGAGCCCGGGAATTATTTTCCGAAGAACCCAGGCACGATGAGCTTACCAGGGTCTCCTACATAATGGCGAAAAACAACATCGGTGGTTATAGCCTGGAAAATTTCAGCGAACATAATTATTTTTATGACCGGGTGATAAGGGCGAATGTATTCTTTAGAACTAATTTTGTTTGGGGAGGTGATCCTTATAGAATAGCTCCATGGAATGTCCTTTTGCCAATACCCGTTACTGTTATCACAGCAAATACAAAGGGGGTAATTAATCAAAATCAAGGTTATTACGGTACTGAAAATAATTTACCTCCCCTTGAAACTATCGAAGAATAAATGGAACTGATAAATTGTGAAGTCTGATTAATTCAGACTTCACAATTTATTATTAATTAATGATTTACATAACAAGAAATGAATTTGCAAAAATTATCAACAATTAAGAGTCGTAATATTCTAAGTCTTTTAGCTTTAAGTTGTCTGGGGGCATCAGGCATAAGTGCACAAGAGAAATCGCCAAATGTGGTCCTTATCTTAATGGATGATATGGGTTACGGTGATTTAAGTTGCTTCGGGGCCTTACAATACAAAACGCCAAATCTGGACGAAATGGCAAAAGAAGGTATGCGTTTCACCAATTATTTAGCTCCACAGGCTGTTAGCAGTGCTTCACGTGCCGGCATACTGACGGGTTGTTATCCTAACCGGATTGGTATATCTGGCGCTCTGTTCCCCGACAGTCAAAAGGGTCTCAATCCTGATGAAAATACGCTTGCTGAATTATTCAAACAAAAAGGCTATTCGACAGCTATTTTCGGGAAATGGCATCTGGGACATCTGAAAGAATTTTTACCGCTTCAGCAAGGTTTTGATGAATATTTCGGTTTGCCCTACTCGAACGACATGTGGCCCTTTGATTATAAAGGCAACCCGGCACAGCCCAATACGTTCCAGTACAGTTGTGGGCCTCTGCCACTAATCAGCGGCAATGACAAAGTTGGCGAAATCAGTACAATGGAGGATCAGTCGCAGTTAACACGCTTATATACTGAACATGCCATTCAGTTTATTAAAAAGAACAAGAATAAACCCTTCTTTCTTTATCTCCCACATTCGATGCCACATGTGCCGATTGCAGCTTCTGAAAAGTTCAGGAGAAAAAGCAGTGCCGGTGTTTATGGCGATGTGATGATGGAAATGGATTGGTCGGTAGGAGAAATTCTTAAAACATTGAAAGATGAGGGAATGGATTCCAATACCCTGATCATCTTTACCAGCGATAACGGCCCCTGGCGCAACTTTGGCAATCATGCAGGTTCTTCGGGGGGATTGAGAGAAGCCAAACAAACAGTATTTGAAGGAGGCCAGCGTGTTCCTTGCCTGATGAGGTGGAAGGGACAGATTCCTGAAGGGGTTGTATGCAACAAACTTTCTTCTTCTATTGATATTCTCCCGACTCTTGCTGCAATATGTGATCTGAACTTACCTGTGAATAAGATTGACGGTGTGAATATTACTGATTTATTAAAAGACAAGACCGGAGTAAGTCCCCGTCGTTATTTTTATTATTACTACGATGAAAATTCGCTGAAGGCAGTAAGGCGCGATGACTGGAAGCTCGTTCTTCCGCACCCGTCAAAAACATATGAAAAAGATATTCCGGGCAAGGATGGGAATCCAGGCAAGGTATCCCAAGTCTCATTTCCCCTGGCGCTTTACGACTTGCGTCAGGATCCTTCAGAACGTTACGATGTCAGGGAACTTTATCCTGAAATAATGGAAGAACTTCAAAAAGTTGCTGAATGGGCCAGAGAAGATTTAGGAGATGATTTGACCGGGATAAAGGGAAAAAACCGAAGGCCGGCCGGATTGATTAAGAATTGATATATCACATTTTGCATCACAACCAATGGCTATTTCTGCTAATTGGCTGTGTTGTAAATTATAAATTGAAAAAATGAAAAGAAGAATAACTTATTTAGCAGTAATTGTATTTCTGATAAGCTTTGAAGCTTATGCAAAAGAATACCATGTTTCTGTAAATGGAAATGACAATAACTCCGGTTCATTATCACAGCCATTTAGTACCATATCAGCTGCGGCCAAAATTGCCCTGCCGGGCGATGTAATTACCGTGCACGAAGGAACCTATCGGGAATGGGTTAATCCTGCATATAGTGGAACCAATGACTTAAAAAGGATTGTTTATCAGGCTGCTCCGGGAGAGAAGGTAATAATCAAAGGATCTGAAGTAATAAAAAACTGGGAAAAGACAGGCAATGGAGTATGGAAAACTATTATCAAAAATTCATTTTTTGGAGAATATAATCCCTACCGGGAAATTATTAAAGGTGACTGGTTTAGCGACAAAGGCAGGATTCATCATACTGGTGAGGTTTACCTGAACGGAAAATCACTCTATGAAATTGATTCACTTGAAAGAGTAAAGTATCCCAAAATCTTGAAAGATGCATTGGATGAAAAAGGCTCTGCCTACCAATGGTATTGCGAAAGCAACTTTGAAACGACTACTATTTGGGCAAATTTTCACGATTATAATCCAAATAAAGAATTGGTTGAAATCAATGTAAGGCAGGCCTGTTTTTTTCCTAAAAAAACAGGAATTAATTACATAACCGTGAAAGGATTTACAATGAGCCAGGCGGCTACTCAATGGGCGCCTCCTACTGCAGAACAGATTGGCCTCATAGGCCCCAACTGGAGCAAAGGCTGGATTATTGAAGATAATGTTATCAGCGACTCGAAATGCTCGGGTATTAGCCTGGGAAAAGAACGTAGTACAGGTCAAAATCAATGGACTGAACTAAAAATTAAACACGGTACCCAACGTGAACGTGAAGTTATTTTTAATGCTTTAGCAATAGGGTGGTCTAAAGAAAACATTGGCTCACATATTGTTCGTAACAATATCATTTTCAACTGCGAACAAACAGGAATTTGCGGGCACCTGGGAGCAATATTCAGCTCAATTTACAATAACCACATTTACAATATCAATGTAAAAAGACAATTCTCAGGCGCCGAAATAGCTGGGATTAAGTTACATGCAGCCATCGATGTGCTGATTAAAAACAATCGTATTCACGACACCTTTCGGGGGCTTTGGTTAGACTGGCAGGCACAGGGCGCAAGAGTCACAGGCAATTTACTTTACAATAATAAAAGTGAGGATATATTTATTGAAGTGTGCCATGGACCATATATTGTTGACAATAATATCCTGCTTTCAGAAAACAGCATTAGAAATTTTTCGCAGGGGGGGGCATTTGTCCATAATCTTATCGCGGGAAAAATGGTGCATGCCACTGTTTTAAACCGGTTTACTCCCTATCACTTCCAACATTCAACCGGTGTTGCCGGCTTAATGACAATTATTGGAGGGGATGACAGATATTTCAATAATATTTTCATTGGCAATGAAACTTCAGAATCATCACAAAAAAAACCTGACACAGCTGATAAATATGGTCTGGAAGCTTATGATGATTACCCTATCGAATCAGACATTTGGCTCACCGGACGTTCCGTAGATGATTATGCAAAAATTAAGATGCCGGTGTTTATAGGCTCAAATCTTTACCTGAACGATGCAAAACCCTATAAAAAAGAGACGAATATAAAAGTGAATGCAATTTTGAAACCTGAATTAAGTTTAGAAGAAAAGGGTAATGAAGTATTTTTGCATATTAATACTGACGAGTCTTTTAGCGAAGTTAACTGCAAAATGATCACGACCAAACTCTTAGGCTATGCCATTCAATCTGAAGCCCCATTTGAAAACACTGACGGAACAACCATTGAATTTGCTACCGACTATTTTGGAATAAAAAGAAATGAAACGAATCCCGGTGTTGGTCCATTCGAAACTCTTAGTAAAGGCAGAAATATTATAAAGGTGTGGTATCAAAAATAACTATAAATAAATGAAAAATCAACTTACCATCGGAGTTGGAACTATGATGCTCTGTTTAGGTGCCTGTGCTCAAAAAAATGCTCAGCTACCGCAACCAAACATTTTGCTATTTATCGCTGATGATTGCACATTCCGCGATCTGGGATGCTATGGAGGTGTTAATGTCGAAACACCTAATATCGACAGGTTTGCACAAGAAGGAATGCAGTTCACCCGTTGTTTTCAGGCAGCTCCAATGTCTTCGCCTACACGAAGCTGTTTATATACCGGAATTTACCCGGTGAAGAGTGGTGCCTATCCCAATCATACATTTGTGAAACCAGGAACGAAAAGTATCGTGCAACATCTGTCTCCTGCCGGGTATTTGACGGCACTTTTAGGCAAAACCCACATCAGCCCGAAAGAAGCATTCCCTTTTAATTATCTCGGAGATACTGGTGATGAACTTGATTTTGATAAAATGGATCAATTCCTCGCGGAAACCATTCAAAAAAAACAACCTTTTTGTCTGTATGTTTGTTCGCATCAGCCTCATGCACCATTTACCCAAGGCGACCCTTCTAAATTTAATCCTGAAAAGATCCAGTTGCCTCCTTATTTTGTAGATACCAGGGAGACCAGAAATGAGTTTGTGAAATACCTGGCCGAAATAAATTACATGGATGCTGAATTTGGAAAATCGCTTGATCTGTTGAAAAAATATGGCCTATCCGAAAATACAATTGTAGTTTTCACCAGCGAACAGGGCAACCAGTTCCCTTTTGCTAAATGGACCTGTTACGCTAACGGGTTACAGACAGGCTTTCTAGTCAGGTGGCCCGGAAAAATCAAGGCAGGGTCAAAGAGCGATGCTATGATTGAATATGTTGATGTCGCACCGACATTTATCGAAATTGCCGGGTTGAAAGTGCCTGAAACAATTGAAGGCAAAAGTTTTTTACAAGTTTTGGCCGGAAAGGAAAACACGCATAAAAAGTATGTGTACGGCTTACAAACTACGCGTGGAATTATTCAAGGATCTGATCATTACGGAATTAGAACCATACGTTCTGAAAAGTTCAGATACATTCTGAACCTCACCCCCGAAGCAACGTTTCAAAACATTGTAACCAGCGGTACGGGGACCGGGGGCCAGTTTTACAAATCATGGATAACAAAAGCTGCTACCGATTCTTTGGCAAGTCACCTGGTTTATAAATTTCAGCATCGTCCGGCTGAGGAGCTTTACGATGTTGTGAATGACCCACTGGAGATGAACAACATTGCAGATGATACCCAATATGCGAATATCAAGAAAGAATTAAAGGAAAAACTTTTAAAATGGATGGAACAACAGGGAGATAAGGGTCAGCAAACAGAGATGGAGGCCCTGGAGCATACTGTAAAAGGTGCGAAAGAATAATCAGAAATTTATTCCTTTTATTAGGAAGGCAGCTGTAAGGCAAATGGCGAGCAAGTCCTCATTGTACCGGAATGCTTTTTTTCCTACCCGGACTACAATGTGGCAACGATTTTGTAACTTTAAGATTTTAACCAGGAAAAATGTCGCCTGCTTATCAATATGTTTGCACCTTGACCCAGTTTCGCCTTAGGCGCAAATAAACGCAACTAATTGCGTTTATTGAGTTGATAGCTGCAAACGAAATCATACATTGAAACTAAACAAAACCGAACAATATGTATCTATTCTTTGACACCGAAACAACCGGACTACCAAAAAAATGGAAAGCTCCTGTGACAGACCTAAACAATTGGCCACGAATGGTTCAATTAGCTTATTTATTTTTTGACACCAACGGAAATAAAATTTCTGGCGGTGACTATATTATTAAACCAGTCGGTTTTACAATTCCGGCTGACGCATCAAGAATTCATGGTATTTCTACAGAAAGAGCTAACCAGGAAGGTCAGGCACTTCTGGCAGTTTTGCAAGCCTTTCAATCTCTGATTAATCAAGCTGAATATCTCGTTGCACATAATATGAGTTTTGATGAGAAAATTATCGGAGCAGAATTTCTAAGAAATAATATGAAAGACAGCATAGCAACAAAAAGGAAAATTTGCACAATGCAAAGCACTACAAATTTTTGTGCGATTGACGGACCTTATGGCTACAAGTGGCCAAAACTCTCTGAACTACATTACAAGCTTTTTAAAACTGGTTTTGAGGAATCACATAATGCCGCTGTTGACATTAACGCAACTGCAAAATGTTTTTGGGAACTAAAAAAGCTTGGTAAAATATGATTGCCATGTTAATTGCAAAAACCGGAAACTCTTACCACATTTGGCCGATAATATCACAATTAACATGCGTAACTAAAAAACAAGCACTAATTCCGGTCAATGGTGGTCAATTTACTCCGGCCAAAGGAGGTCATTTTGACCATTTTTTCCACGCTCAGGGTGGACCTTTTATTTTTATACCAATGCATGATCGAAGCTTCTTCTCGCAAAGCGATTCGATGAATGAAATTACTTCGGCCCTGAAAATTAAGGAAGGTAGTCAGGAATATAAAGAATTAGTGATGTAGAATAGAAGTTTTTTAAATGGATATTGATTGCTTATCTTTAAATATTTAAAAGAATGTAACGCACACCAAAGAAATATTCCAAAATATAATATTTATTGAATTAATACAATGCATTTTATGAGAGTTTCTATTTATTTCTTTTTACTATGAAAACAACTGCCACATTTTGGGCGATACCGCTTGCCGGGGGTCTGCTGTTCTCTAATTGCCACTCCGAAGCGAAAAAAAAAGCCCCAAGGCCCAACATCCTTATTGCTATCAGTGATGACCAATCTTTTGCCCATACAAGTTTTGCCGGGTGTAAATTCGTGAACACGCCTGCATTCGACAGAGTGGCAAAAAACGGAGTATATTTCACTTCTTGCTATGCAGGTTCTCCCGGATCGGCCCCATCGCGAGGGTCACTGGTTACCGGTCGTTATCACTGGCAAAATGAGCAGAGCGGACAACATGCCTCCAGCTGGATGAAAAAATATGTCCCTTTTGTTGACTTACTTAGAGCCAATGGGTATCTGACAGGGTTTACCGGAAAAGGAGCAGATCCGTTCCAGTATGCACGTAACGAATCAGATTCATTGTGGAGAGTAGAAAATGCAGCCGGGGAAACTTACAATAGTGTTACATATAAAAAAGGTGACCCATCAGACGAGCGAACCGCAAGCGGTATTAGCCCTATTAACTATTTTGCCAATTTTCGAAGTTACATGAAAAACCGAAAACCAGGTCAACCATTCTATTTCTGGTATGGCGGGCATGAACCCCACAGGGGTTATGAGAAAGACTCATGGGTTCGTAATGGGAAAAAGCTTGAAGATGTAGTTGTTCCTCCCTTTCTTCCGGATAATGACTTGATTCGGGGTGATGTTCTTGATTATGCAGTCGAAATTGAATGGTTTAATCTGCATCTCACAAGAATTTTAAATTATCTTGATTCAATCGGCGAACTGGACAATACAATTGTGATAGTAACCGGCGATAATGGTATGTCATTTCCAAGTTCCAAAGCTAATTGTTTTGAGTATGGGGCACACGTGCCTCTTGCCATAAGTTACCCGAAAGGATTTCCTGCAGGACGTAGTGTTGATGATCCTGTAAGTTTTGTGGATTTTGCTCCAACCATTCTGGAAATGACTGGAACAAGTCCGGAAGGAATGTTGCCTATCTTCGGAAAAAGCATTACCAATATTCTCAAATCCGGTAAATCCGGAATTGTTGATGAAACAAAGAAATACGTTTTTGCAGGAAGAGAACGACACTCCTCATCCCGATGGAACAATTTAGGTTACCCACAGCGTGCTATCCGCAGCCAGGAATATCTTTTTATCTGGAATGCCAAACCAGAACGATGGCCTGCAGGAGCTCCTCAAAGTATAAAAAACGGAACTACAAATGAGCTGAATCCAATGTATGGAATTGATAAAAATGGTGTATTTCATTCCGATTGGGCCTATACAGATATTGATGGCTCTCCTTCCAAATCTTTTATTGTTGAAAATCACGATAATGAAAAAATTAAACCCTTCTTTGAC
Source organism: Bacteroidia bacterium (assembly GCA_026391555.1). Classification (GTDB taxonomy): domain Bacteria; phylum Bacteroidota; class Bacteroidia; order Bacteroidales; family VadinHA17; genus LD21. The sequence continues at coordinate 28,405 of JAPLEB010000107.1, forward strand.
CTCGCAACTGCTAAAAGACCGGAATTTGAGCTTTATAAGGTGACTGATGATCCTGGTTGCTGGCACAATCTTTCAGGATTGCCAGCCTATAGCGATATTGAAAAAGAAATGAAAACTGCTTTATTCGAGGAGCTTAAATTATCCGGTGATCCCCGCGTTGTTGGTCCGGATAAAGATATTTTTGAGACATATATTCGTTACAGCCCTATCAGGGAATTCCCTAAACCCGATTGGGCAAAGTAATGCTTTATCAATTTCTATTTATGGTTTTGTAATTTTCTGTAATAATAATAAAATGATAATGAAATTTAAATCTTTTGAACAATGCGCTGCAATGGGATTGGCTATGGTCTCAGGTTTTGCAGCTCCGGCCTGCAAGGCACAAATTCCGGATAAATTGCCTAATATTCTCTGGATAGTCAGCGAGGATAACAGTGCATATTTTACCGGCTGTTACGGTAACTCATTTGCCACTACCCCGAATATTAACAAGTTAGCCGGTGAAGGCTTTCTATACACCCATGCTTATTGTACCAACGCGGTTTCTGCTCCATCAAGAAATACAATCATTACAGGAGTTTATTCCTCCTCTAATGGCAATGAAAATATGAGAAGTAAGTATGCGAAATCAGCGGATGTGAATACCTATCCCGAGTACTTACGTCAGGCTGGCTATTATTGTACCAACAATGCCAAAACCGATTATAATACATCGAGCATAATTCCTGCAAAAATATGGGATGAAAGCAGCAATAAGGCACATTACAGGAACAGACCTGAAGGGAAACCATTTTTTGCCGTATTCAACCTGGGGACAAGTCATGAGAGCAACATTCACAAGCAAACACCAACAAAGAATTTGCGACACGATCCTGCCAAGGTAATTTTACCGCCATATCATCCCGATACACCTGAAATGCGACACGATTGGGCGCAATACTATGACAAAATTGAAGACATGGATGCAGAGGCAGGAGCGTTACTTAAAGAACTTGAAGAAAGCGGTGTGGCTGAAAACACTATTGTCATGTATTATGGGGACAATGGCGGTGTATTAGCCCGCAGCAAGCGATTCGTGTATGAAACAGGAACTCAGATTCCCTTTATTATCCGGATCCCTGAGAAATATAAATACCTGTACCCGGCTACTAATCCGGGACAAAAAGTGGACCGGTTGATCAATTTTGTTGATCTTGCCCCTACTCTATTGAGCATTGCTGGTATTTCCATCCCGGATTATATGCAGGGAAATGCGTTTTTGGGTAAGCAAAAAACAAAAGACCCCGAATATTCTTTTATGTCACGTCAACGTATGGATGAACACTATGATCTTGTACGGGCCGTGAGGGATAAAGAGTACCGTTATATCAGGAACTATATGCCATTTCGTATTACAATGCAGCATGTTGAATATCTGTTTAGGGCCCCCTCCGCGCAATCATGGGAGAATGCTTATAAAGAAGGGAAGACTAATGCAGTGCAAAGCAAATTCTTTCAGACAAAACCAGTGGAAGAACTCTACAATACAGAAAAGGATACCTGGGAAGTCAACAACCTGGCCGGTGACCCGGCTTATGCAGCCGTATTGGAAAGAATGCGTAAAGCTGAAACGGACTGGATGAGAAAAATAAGGGATGTTGGCCTGATTCCGGAAACAGAATACAGCACTTTTTCCGGTGATAAATCCATGTATGATTATATGCATTCCCCGGAATGCCCGTTTGACGAACTGATGAAAGCAGCAGATCTGGCAACATTGGGCGGGAAAAGTAACTTGATTACTTTTATTCAATATTTGAAAAGTAATAATGGCGCCATTCGCTATTGGGGCGTAACAGGATTACTAATCCTTAAAGATGATGCCAGACCAGCCATTCCTTATCTTAAAGAGGTATCAGCAGATAAGTCGGGGGCCGTAGCAACTCTGGCAGCTGAAGCGCTCTATGGCCTTGGAGAAAAAGAACTGACAAGGGAAATATATATCCGTATTTTACACGACACAGTAACCTATGATATTAATGACCAGAACTTTGCATTGAACAGCATTGATGCAGTGAATGATAATAGTCCGGAATTAATTTCAGCTGTTCAACAATTATTTAAAGAACTGAGTTCTTCTCCTGAGGGACTTGCAAGTTACACCTATCGTACTGCAGAATGGTTATTAAAAAAATGGGGAATAGAGTGAAAGGAAGGAGATAGTAAAAAAATAAGCTGACATGGTTCAACCGGAATAATTGAAGCTCTTCGCAGCAAGCTACGAAGAATCTTCGATCCCCTAAGGTAATTTCTTAATGCTCGCTGACTCCGCAGCAAGCAACGGAGAATGAGCTCGCGGGGATTCAATTTTATGACTTAAAGATTGAAAATCAATGAGAGTACAGAAAATTACCTTAATAGGAACAGGATTAATTCCCCTTTGTGGATGTATGCAGAATAGCAGGTCAGGGCAGGATCAAAACAATTCTGAAAGACCAAATATTATTTTTTGTATTGCTGATGATGCCTCTTATCCTCATTTCAGTGCGTATGGTTGCAAGTGGATTTCAACCCCGGGGTTTGACCGGGTGGCGAAGAATGGTATTCTTTTTACCAATGCATACACTCCGAATGCCAAAAGCGCTCCATCGAGGGCATGCATCCTTACCGGTCGGAATTCCTGGCAATTGGAGGAAGCCGGGAATCATATTTCGAATTTTCCGGCAAAGTTTAAGACTTTCATGGAAACTCTACGGGATAATGGCTACTTTGTCGGATATACAGCTAAAGGATGGGCTCCCGGTAATCCCGGCGTAATTAATGGCAAGGTTCGTGAATTAACAGGGTTAGCCTTCGATAAGAAAAAAACAATTCCACCCGCAACAGGCATTAACAACAATGATTATTCTGCCAATTTTATCGATTTTCTTGATCAGAAACCAATAAATACTCCATGGTGCTTCTGGTATGGGGGGAGGGAACCACATCGTTCATATCAGTATGGCTCCGGGGTAAGTTTAGGAGGGAAAAACACAGATCAAATTGAAAAAGTACCTGGTTTCTGGCCCGATAATGACACTGTACGGAATGATATGCTCGACTATGCCTTTGAGATAGAATATTTTGATAAGCATCTTGAAGGAATGCTCCATGAACTTCAAAAACGTGATGAGTTGGATAATACCATTGTAGTTGTTACAGCTGATAATGGGATGCCGTTTCCAAGGTGTAAAGGTCTCGAATATGAATATTCCAATCACATGCCCCTTGCTATCATGTGGCCCTCGGGGATCAAACAACCCGGGAGGATTGTTAAAGATTATGTGAGTTTTATCGATTTTGCACCAACATTCCTTGAACTTGCCGGAATTGATTGGAAAAAGTCAGGAATGGCTTCATCGCCCGGCAAAAGCCTAATAAACATATTTGAGGACAAAAAACAATCTACAGATCGTAGTTATATTTTGCTGGGACAGGAAAGACATGATTATGGCCGGCCAATGAATCAGGGATATCCGATCCGTACAATAATAAAAGACGGATATCTTTTTCAAATTAATTTTAAAGCCGACCGTTGGCCTGCCGGTAATCCGGAAACCGGATACCTGAATACGGATGGCTCTCCAACGAAAACATTTATTTTGAATCTTAGGCGTAATGGCTCTGATTTGTCTTTCTGGGAAAAATGTTTTGGAAAGCATCCTGAGGAAGAATTATATAATATTAGTGTTGATCCGGAATGTTTATTAAATCTGGCTGGTGCCTCCGCTTACCAGGAACTGAAAGAGAAATTAAAAAAGATATTAGTCAGTGACCTCAATCAACAGGATGACCCTCGCATTAAAGGCAATGGTGACGTTTTTGACAATTACCCGTTCGATAATCCCATAGACTGGAATTATTACGAAAGATATATGAAGGGAGAAATTAAAAAGTTCCAGACCGGCTGGGTAAACCCTGATGATTATGAAACCAAAAT
>JAPLEB010000082.1 GCA_026391555.1 Bacteroidia bacterium
AATTCCAAGGGCTTTTGCCAGTTCTTCCTGTTTTTCTGCACCTTGTGGTACAAACTCATGGAGAGGAGGATCAAGAAGCCTGAATGTAACAGGCAATCCGTCCATAGCAGCCATGGTGGCCTTCATATCTTTTTTAACATGAGAAAACAGTTCATCAAGGGCTTTACGGCGCTCGGTCTCATTTGCACTGAGGATCATCTTGCGGAGAAGGAATAATGGAACCTCTGAACCTTTGCCATAGAACATGTGCTCTGTACGGAAAAGGCCGATACCTTCTGCACCATAATTACGTGCAATAATTGCATCTTCAGGTGTTTCAACATTGGTACGGACGCCCATCTTACGGAACTTGTCAACTATCTTCATAAATTCCTTAAATCGTGGATTTTCCGATGCATCCATCAGAGTTATCGCTCCGGTATAAACAGTTCCTTTTGTACCGTTAAGGGTAAGAACATCACCTTCTTTAATAATTATATCTGAACCAGTAATTTTAGCTATTTTTTTAGCAGCGTCAACATGAAGTGCGCCTGCACCAACAATGCAGCATTTACCCCATCCGCGTGCAACAAGTGCAGCGTGAGATGTCATACCACCGCGTGCAGTAAGGATTCCTTCAGCAGCGCGCATCCCTTCAACATCCTCAGGGTTAGTCTCTTCGCGAAGAAGAATAATTTTTTCACCTTTACGGAACCATGCAACAGCATCTTCGGCATTGAAAACAACTTTACCAACTGCCGCTCCCGGTCCTGCAGGTAAGCCTTTTACTACCGGCTTAACTTTCTTTTCAGCATTTGGGTCGCAAATAGGATGCAGAAGCTCATCGAGCTGTGCAGGATCGACACGCATAACAACAGTTTTTTCGTCAATCATTTTTTCGTGAAGCATATCCATTGCCATGTTAAGTGCAGCAGTACCTGTTCTTTTACCTATGCGGCACTGTAACATATAAAGAGTACCCTCTTGTATTGTGAATTCAATATCGAGCATATCGTGGAACGACTTCTCAAGAATATTACGGATATCCCAGAGCTCTTTGTATGTTCCGGCCATTGCCTCCTGCATACTGTGAAGATGCCTGTTCTGATCATTTTTTGTATCATCATTAAGAGGGCTGGGAGTGCGGATTCCGGCAACAACATCTTCTCCCTGTGCGTTTACAAGCCATTCGCCATAGAAAAGGTTTTCACCTGTTGCAGGGTTACGTGTAAATGCAACACCGGTTGCTGATGAATCACCCATGTTTCCAAATACCATTGCCTGTACGTTTACGGCTGTACCCCAGTCATCAGGAATTCCTTCGATACGACGATATGAAACAGCTTTTTTTCCATTCCAGCTTTTGAATACTGCTTTTATACTGCCTTCAAGTTGTTCTTTTGCATCATCAGGGAAGGGTTTTCCCAGAGCATCTTTAACTATTTTCTTGAAGTCTTCCGAAAGAACTTTCAGCTCATCTGCAGATATTTCAGTATCTGATTTATATCCTTTACTTTTCTTGAACGCATCAAGTTTTTCATCAAGCTGTTTACGAATGCTTTTTCCTTCGCCAGGATCAATACCTTCAGCTTTTTCCATAACTACATCGGCATACATCATAATAAGACGACGGTATGAATCCCATACGAAACGAGGGTTATTGGTTTTCTTCAGGAACCCGGGAATTGTTGCTGAACAAAGCCCTATATTAAGAACTGTGTCCATCATACCCGGCATTGAACTGCGCGCACCGGAACGGCACGAAACCAGTAATGCGTTTTTGGCATCACCATACTTCATATTCATAGCCTCTTCTGTCTTCTTCATTGCTGCCCATACTTCAGGCATCAGTTCTGAAGGAAGAGTACAATTGTTCTTATAGTACTCATTGCAAGCTTCAGTAGTGATCGTGAAACCAGCAGGAACAGGCAAACCCAGCAGACACATTTCTGCAAGGTTAGCACCTTTACCTCCAAGAAGGTTCTTCATATCAGTTTTTCCCTCTGCAGTTTTCTTTCCAAAGGAGTAGACTCTTTTAATGTATGACATAATTTTATTGATTTGAGATAAGTTTAAATTATTGATTTTGCAAAATAAGTTGCAAAGTTAATGTTTTAAATTGAAATTGCGACAAGAGGAGAAATTATTCTTTAACTATCTTATAACCAATACTTTCGATACCCGATTTGATTTTTGCAAGATCGAAAAAATCTCCTGTAATATTTACCTTTCCTGTGGTAAGATCAACATCCACATCATCTACCCCCTGAACCGACCTGATACTGTTCTCAACATTCTCTTTACAATGGTTGCAGGTCATGCCTCCAACCCGGATTGTTATGATTTTTTCAGGGGAAAATCCGGAAGAGGATATATTTTGTGAACTCATTTTTTTTGTATTAAGATATTTCTGGATATAACCGTTGATTATGAGAAGTGTCAGCATAATAGCTGATCCGGTTTTGAGCCAGTCCGGTAACATTTGATGATCGTGACCCATATGACTAAAATGTTCGGAAACCCTGAACCATTCGGCAGGAAGAAAATAATCAATTATCAAACCCGAAAGTAAAGCGCCGGTGATTATAGCTCCCAAATAACCTATTAACGATTTTTTCCCTAATACTTTTGCTATCATGGTTATTGTTGCAGCATTTGTGGCAGGTCCTGCCATTAACAGCACCAGGGCAGCGCCCGGAGAAAGCCCCTTCAGCATAAGCACTGCTGCAACAGGTACAGAAGCCGTTGCACAAATATAAACCGGAATAGAGATTATAAGAATTAACAACATTCCAAAAAAATCATTTGGAATTTTATCTGCAAAAAAGTCATCCGGAACCAGTACAGATATAAGAGCAGCGATTAGCAGGCCGATTATCAACCAGTTGGAAATATCCTGCAAAAAATCAATAAATGAGTACCGGAACATCTCTTTTACCCTCGGGAAAAATCCTTTTGGCAACTCATCACCGTTTTCATTGTTCTGAAGGACCGTTGCTGCTTTTTCAGGATCAATTTTCTTAGTCACCAGACCTCCCAATAGTCCTGTTACAAAGGCTACAATTGGGCGGATAATTGCAAAAGGCAGACCAAGCATTGAATAGGTGACAAATATAGAGTCAACTCCGGTCTGTGGTGTGGATATCAGAAAAGAGACTGTAGAAGCTTTTGATGCGCCATGTTTATAAAAGGATATAGCTGTAGGAATAACACCACATGAACATAGTGGCAATGGAACACCTAGTAATGCTGCATTAAAAATTGATTTGAAATTGTTCTGCCCCATATATCTCCTTACTCTCTTCTTGGGAAATAAAAGATGGAGCAACCCGGCAAAGATGAAGCCAAGCATGAGGTATGGAGCCATTTCTGTAAGTATAAACAAAAGCTCTGTTGCAAATCCTTTTATATAATCCATTATATATTAAATCAGATCAAATAAAAACTGTGCAAATATAACCAGTCTTTAGTCATATTGTTCAAAAAGATGACTTTTACGATCTCGGATGGAACATTATGAGAGTGTCGCGTAAAAAACTCCTGTCAATATGCGTATATATCTCCGTAGTAAGAATTGATTCATGTCCAAGCATTTCCTGAACAGCCCTGAGATCGGCTCCGGCTTCGATCATATGAGTCGCGAAAGAGTGTCTGAAGGTATGAGGACTGACGTTTTTTCTTATTCCGGCTTTAGCCGCAAGATCCTTAATTATAGTGAATATCATGGCTCTTGTGAGTCTGGCTCCCCGGCGGTTAAGAAATAGAACGTTTTTATCATGTATCACAGGAAGCCTGTCCCTGTCCTTTTTATATATATCAATCTCCTTCAGTGCTTTACCGCTGACGGGGACCAGTCTCTGTTTATTTCCTTTTCCTGTTACAATAACAAATCCTTCACCATAATGTATATCAGTCATTCGCAGATTTACCAGTTCCGAAACACGCAAACCACATCCGTAAAGCGTTTCAATAATTGCTTTATTCCTGTGACCTTCCGGTTTGCTCAGGTCAATTTCTTCGATCATCTTGTCAATCTCAATAACTGACAATACCTCAGGAAGCTTTAGCCCTATCCTTGGAGATTCTATAAGTGAGGCAGGATTCTCCTCAATTTCTTCTTCGATAAGCAGGAATTTGAAAAATGCCCTTATTCCGGAAAGTACCCTTGATTGTGTTCTTGTATTTTTATTGTCAGCGCCATACCAGGCCAGAAATGCTTTCAGGTCGGAATAAGTTACCATGGCAGGTGTAACATCGCTTCCTGTTTCCGTAAAATATCTTTCAAGTTTAAGAACATCAATCAGATAGGATTCAACACTGTTCTCCGATAATGACTTCTCGAGCCTCAAATATGTTTCAAAATTTCTGAATGATTGCTTCCATCCTAAACTCATATTTCAATCACTTTTAATGCTTGTCTGTTTATCTGCTTTGCGCGTCTTTGTGTCATTCACAAAGTAACACAAAGTAAGACAACCTTTTTAAGTTCATGACCTTAAATATTTTTTAGCTATTTTTGCCGTTATATTATATAGTATACGGTTAACAATATTTATTCCTGGAATAAACTCAATATCAAATGCAAATAAAAATTATTAATGGTCCGAATCTGAATCTTCTGGGAAAGAGAGAACCTGAGAAGTACGGACATTCTTCTTTTGAAGATTACCTTGGGGTACTTAAAGTAAGTTATCCTGATATCGTTTTTGAATATTTCCAGTCGAATATCGAAGGCGAGATTATAAATGAAATTCAGAAGTCAGGCTTTTCGTCTGATGGAATAATCCTTAATGCCGGAGGTTACACTCATACTTCCGTTTCAATTACCGACACCATTGCAGCTGTTAAAACCGCTGTTATTGAAGTTCACATTACAAATATTTCAGCACGTGAAGATTTTCGTAATACCAGCCTTATTGGCAGAAACTGTGCCGGTAGCATATCGGGTTTCGGACTTGATAGTTACCGGCTTGCTATTGAGGCGCTTATTGAAATGAATAATTCAAAGAAGAAATAATTTATGGACAGGAAAAGAACAAAGATTGTTGCCACTATTTCCGATAAAAACTGTGAACAGGGTTTCATTAAGGAACTTTATGAAGGCGGAATGGATGTCATCAGGATTAATTCGGCACATCTTAGTATTGAGGGTGCGCTTCAGATAATTCAGAATACGCGTGAAGTCTCCGACAAAATTGCAATACTCCTCGATACAAAGGGGCCGGAAATTCGTACTACTATATGCGATTCTCCTATTCAACTTAAAAAAGGGGGTAAGATCAGCATTATCGGAGATCCCGGTAAAAAGAGCTCGGATGATGCAATATATGTCAGTTACACTGATTTTGCTTCAGATATTCCTCTTGGATCAGTTATTCTGATTGATGATGGGGAACTGGAACTAAAGGTTTTTAAAAAGAAAGGAAATGCACTTGAATGTATTATTGAGAATGATGGAATTCTCGGATCAAGAAAAAGTGTTAACATTCCCAGCGTAAAGATATGCCTTCCTTCCCTGACAGATAAGGATAGAGCTTTTATTGAAATGGCTTCGGACAATAAAATCGATTTTATTGCCCATTCATTTGTAAGGTCGCGTCAGGACGTGCTCGATGTTCAGGCTGTGCTTGATTCATGCAAGAGCAGTATCAAGATAATAGCCAAGATTGAAAATCAGGAAGGGGTTGATAATATAGATGATATACTTGAAAATGTTTATGGTATTATGGTTGCCAGAGGGGACCTTGGGATTGAGATTCCTTATGAAAAAATTCCGGGTATCCAGAAGATGATAATTACAAAATGCATAATCAGCAGGAAACCCGTTATTGTTGCAACACAAATGCTTCAGTCAATGATATCCAACCCAAGGCCAACAAGGGCAGAAGTGAGCGACATTGCCAGCGCTATTTATTCGCAGACTGATGCAATAATGCTAAGCGGCGAAACAGCTAATGGAAAATATCCTGTGGAAGCTGTAAAAACAATGACAAAGGTGGCTCTTGAGGTAGAGAAGAACAAGGAAAAATTTATGGAGATTCCTTATCTGAATGTTACCGGTGAAATATCGGCATATCTGGCAAAAGTTGCAGTTAAGACTGCTTTCAGGATAGGAGCGAGGGGAATCATTGCTGATACAACCGGCGGAAGAACCATAAGAGACATGGCTTCTTACAGAGGAATCAAACTTATTCTTGCACAATGCTACTCAGAAAGCACTATGAGAGAATTAGCGCTGTCTTACGGTGTTTATTCAAGTTACCAGGAACGGAGAAAATCAGTTGATGAATTTATTCATATAGCTTTAAAAAATCTGGTTAAAACACATAATCTTAAAGATGATGATATTGTTGTCGTTTTGGCCGGTAACTTTTCCGGACGGTCGGGCTTTTCATTTATAGAGGTCGGTTCGGTACAGTATCTTAAAGACCAGGTGAGCATAAAAGATTGATTAATAATTGGTCTGATTTTTGTTGATTCAATAAGGCCTGAAACCGAAAAATAATGTTCAAAATACTGTTTTTTTCAATATTTTTTTTATTTCATCCGGTACATGTTACCCTTACAAGTATTGATTATATTCCGGAAATGGATTCTTTTAAAGTATTTGTAAGGATGTATTTCGATGATTTTCTGCGTGATTGCAAATTAAATGACGGAGATATTCAAAATATAGATTTTTCAGGTGACAATTCCTCATCAAGAGATGTTATGGAGAAGTATCTCGCCGAAAAGGTAATAATAAAAGTAAATGAAAAGTTGCTTTCAGGGAAATTGCAGAATATGAAGCTGGCTGATAATGAGATTAGTATGAACCTGGAATATAGTACAGGGAAAAAGCCAAAAACCATCACGGTGAAAAACCTTATAATGACTGGCCTCTATACTGACCAGTCCAATATGATAATTGTAAGGGTAAACGATTTTGAAGAAGGAGTAAAGTTAACTTCTGATATAAAAGAACAGACTTTTAAAATAAAATAAATTCTGGTGTGAAGAATATTGTTTTAAAGAAATTTTTCCTACTGCTTTTAGTAACATTTTGTTTTGTTAACCTGAATGCTACTCACAACCGTGCCGGCGAAATTACCTATGTCCAGTTGTCGGATCTTACTTATGAGATAACTATAACCACCTTTACCTATACCTTGAGCTTCGCGGACAGACCTGCGCTCGACGTTGAGTGGGGCGATAATACCACATCAACTGCACAGAGAATAAGCAAGTTATCGCTTCCAAACTTTTACCAGAGGAATATATATAAGATCATCCACACATATCCTGGTCCGGGAGGTTACCGGATCGTGGTGCAGGACCCAAACAGAAATGCCGGCGTTAAAAATATTCCAAATTCAGTGAATGTTGTTTTTTCTATGTCAACAACTGTGATCGTTGATCGATATTTGGGACGTAACAGCACGCCGGTACTACTTAATCCCCCTTATGACAAAGCAGCTCTCGGGTATGTGTTTATTCATAATCCTGCAGCCTACGATCCTGACGGGGATAGTCTTTCCTATGCACTCACGGTATGCACACGCGAAGATGGCAAACCTATTGAAAACTACACTTTTCCACCGGCATTTATTCCAGATATTGATAACATCACCGGGGAGATGAGTTGGCCCAATCCTCCGGACACGGGGACATTCAAAGTTGATCCTATCAGCGGAGACCTGATATGGGATACTCCTTCTGAGACAGGGACATTTAATGTAGCCATTGAGATTTATGAATGGCGAAACGGGAGAAAAATCGGAGCCGTTGAACGCGATATGCAGATAGAGGTTTACAAAACATACAATAAACCTCCTGTTAACGGCCCGCTGACTGATTATTGCGTTGAAGCAGGAGACACTGTCGATTTCCTTTTTTCTGCAACCGATAAGAATCAAGATAGCTTATCCCTTAAGGCTATTTCAGGAGTCTTTAACCTGACTTCATGTCCGGCTCAGTTTATTAAAACTGAATCTGTCCCGGGAAATGCATCCTCCAGATTCAGGTGGATACCTTGCCACGAGACCGTAAGGAATCAACCCTATGATGTAATTTTTAAATCGGAAGACAACAATGCCGAGGTGAGTCTATTTGATATTGATCATATGAAAATTACAGTGCTTGGCCCGTCTCCTGTCATCTTAAATGCGATACCGGTTGGTAAAACGATTCTATTGACCTGGTCAGATTACGATACAAGTGCAGTTACTGGTTTCAGTATCTACAGAAGGGAAGGAGCCTCTGCATTCAAACCAGATTCATGCACCCCGGGTATACCTTCATCAACGGGTTTCGTCAAGCTTGGATACATTGATGGCAATTCAACAACTTCATATTCCGATGCTTTAGGGCTTAAGTCCCTTAAGGAATACACATATAGAATTGTGGCTGTATATCGTAATAAAACAGAGAGTAAAGCTTCAAATGAGAAAACTTCTAAACTTATTTCCGGGCTCCCTGTGATTAAAAATGTAAGTGTCAGGAATACCGACGCTGTTAACGGATCGATTTACCTTTCGTGGAAGAAACCCGACAAACTCGATACCATTCCTGCAAACGGACCATATAAATACCTTATTTTCAGAGCAGATGGGGTTGGCGGGGCTAACTTCTTACAGATTGATTCCATCCTCACTGTTGACCTTAACGACACTATTTTTATTGACACACTGAATACCCAATCAAGTGGCTATTTATACAAGGTTGAATTATGGAATAATGCATCAGGTAACAGATTTCTTATAAGTGATCCGGGATATGCATCATCACTGTTTCTTACTGTCAACCCTGATGACAAGGACAAAAAAGCAAAATTTTTATTTTACCTTAATGTTCCATGGATCAATAGCAGGTACGATTTCTTCAGATTGAATGAAACAACATCGACCTACGATTCTATAGGCTCTACAAACCAGTTAACTTTTGTTGATAACGGATTGGTAAACGGGAAGCAATATTGCTATTATGTGAGGTCTGTAGGTGGTTATCAGGCTGATAATATGCCTAAGAACCTTTTAAACCTTTCAGAAACTGTCTGTACGACTCCTGTTGATAATGTACCTCCATGTGCTCCTCTGGCTAATGTTGCCAGCCAATGCGATAATTTGTATAATACGATTTCATGGACAATATCCGATCCTGGATGTTCTGAAGATGTTGCCGGTTTTAATATCTATTATGATATGAATACAGATGAAAACCTTACATTACTCAACACGATCGATGATAAAAATATATTTTCCTATAATCATTATCCTGGTGATATCGTAAAGGGATGCTATGCAGTTTCTGCGTTTGACTCGAACGGCAATGAGAGTGTAAAATCTGTTATTGTATGTATCGATTCCTGCAACGTTTACCAGATTCCAAATGTTTTCACTCCCAATGGTGATAATAAAAATGATAAACTTGTAGCAAAAACATTTCCACTTGTTGAAAAGGTTGACTTCAGACTATTTAACAGGAATGGTTTGCTCTTATTCAGGACTGAAGAACCCAAAATAGATTGGGACGGAACCTATAAGGGAAAAATTGTTTCCCCGGGTGTTTATTTCTATCAATGCGATAAATATGAAAGGCGCATTTCAGGACTTGAATTATTCCATCTATCTGGTTTTGTTCATGTTATTACCGAAGAAAATGCAAAGTTAAATAACGTGGAGACAAAATGATTTTGAAGGATTACTTATGAAGAAGAAGATAGTAACTCTGGTTTGGATTTTGTTATGCTCCGGCGCTATATTCGGGCAGCAGGCAGTTGATTATATTCTTAGAGCCAAAGCGCTTACAGAAGCCGGTAAGCCTGATCTTGCAATTTATCTGCTTACCGGAGCCATTACTGAAACAAAAGATAGCCGGCTTTATCTTGAAAGAGCTGAAGCAAGAATTATTAGCAGGGAATATTCGGAAGCTATAAGTGATTTTAATGAAGCAAATAAAATAACTTCTTCCTCAGGTGAATATGGACTTTCAAGGATTTATGCCCTGAAAGGCGATGCAGCTACTGCTCTGTATCATCTGGAAATGAACCTTAATTCCTCCTTCAGGAAAAGTGAAAAAGAAATTATGCTCGATACAGCTTTCGGGCCTGTTGAAAACAGGTCAGCGTGGCGTCAGTTCTGGAAGAAAGAATGGTACAGTATTACTGAAAAAAGTATTTCGGAGATAGAGTATTATATCTCTGCAGGAAAGATTGATGAATCTGAAGCTGTTCTTTCCGATCTTAAAAAAAGTTATCAGAGTAATGATGACATTCTGTATGCAGAAGCATTAATCAACCTTTCATCCGGAAAATACGTCGAAGTTCTCAAGGGAATCTCCGGATTAGTAGTCTTAAATCCTGAAAATGAAAAATATTTAAGGATTCTTGCAAAGGCCCAGAACGGGTTATCCAACCCGGCCGGTGCATCAGTAACTTATACACAACTTCTTTATTCAGGTGTTGCTGACGCTGAATTATTAATTCTCCGGGCCGATTGTTACAGGAAAACAGGAGAAACAGGTAAAGCGCTGACTGATATTGAAAAATATCTTGAAATTTATCCTGAAAATAAAGCCGCCATAAGTCTGGCAGGAAAAGTGGAAGCAGTATCAGGCGACAACCTTAAAGCTCTTGAGTATTTTTCGAAAAACCTGAAGCTTCATCCAAATGACCCTGAGTGCTATATTGACAGGGCAAACTCATATTTTGTTTCAAAATCGTGGGATTGGGCTATAAAAGACTACAGCATGTCGTTAGATCTGAAACCCGGAAATTCAGACATCTGGCTAAACAAAGGAATAGCCTTGCTTAATTCAGGAAGGGCGGAGGATGCCTGTCACGATTTCAGAAAATCATTTAGGATGGGAAACAAGCGAGCCTCAGAATATATTAGCAATAACTGCATTAAATAAAGCGTTCCGTGTTTAGGGTTCAGTGTTCCGCAATTAATAACCTTATTAATCAATTAAACTATGAACAACGGAACATGCTCTTTTAGTTGGAACTGTCATTTAATTTCTCTGGTATGAAAACGGTTACAATACTAATTTTATTTTTTTTCTGTTTAAATATTAATGTCCGGAAGGGAAAGTTTTTTTTAAGCAATTGGCATGAGAATGGAAATGCAGAGTTGAATGTTCCTTCTGATGAATATTCTTTTTTTAAGAAAGGTAAACTTTATTATTTCCTTTCAAACGACAACGATAATATCTATATCGATATTAAGATAGAAGATTCGGGAATTCAGAACAGGATTTTGAAGCAGGGACTCACAATCTGGGTCAATATGGATAGTAAACTTGTTAAGAAAATGGGTATTCGTTTCCCAATAGGTTCACAAAATTCAGGAGGCCGCAAAAAGCCCAATATGCCAGATAATAATATGAATTTAGATGGAAGCCTTATTAGTCCGCTTTCTCTTGCTAATACAGTTGAACTGATTGGTTTTTCAAATGAAGAGGCACGTCGCTTTCCTGCAGATAATGCTGATAATTTCAGAGGGTTAGTTAAATATGATAATGAGGGAACCTTGCATTACAAAATGATAGTGCCAATTGCAAAAATACCGGTAAGAAATTCTAAAGAGGGTATTGGCGCCATGCCTTTTACATTTGGGATTGAGTATGGGGCTTTACCTGTAACTAATGGATCGCAGGGTCAGGGTAGCGGCAATGCCGGAGCTGGTTCAAACACATCTCAAAATTCAATACCCCCGGTATTACTTTGGATAAAGAACATTAAACTTGCAACTGACAAGTAGTTTTTATATTTTTATCCCTCAATATCATATTTGATCTGCTCAGATCATATTATATCATGTGAAGTTAATTACAGGTAGTTATATGAAAAACTGGTTAGTCTCCAGAAACATTTTTGTAGTTCTGGCATATAGGATTCTACTCATTATGCTCCTTTTCTCATTGTGCAGGATAGGTTTCTTCCTTTTTAACTCCAGGATGTTTCCCGGTATAACTTTTTGTCAGTTTATTACAATACTAAAGGGAGGGCTTGTATTTGATATTTCTGCTATTGCATATATCAACCTGTTTTTCATTTTTTTACATATCGTACCGCTGGAAATTAGATATCATGATATATATCAGGCAGTTTTGAAATATATATACTTCGTAACCAACGGTCTGGCTCTTGCAATGAACGGGATGGATTTTGTCTATTACAGGTTTGTTGATAAAAGAGCCACTGCAGATGTTTTTAAAACATTTGAGCATGAAACAAATATGGTGAAATTATTTTTCAGATTCCTGTACGATTACTGGCCTGCAACCCTGTTCACCCTTTTTGCCTGGTTTCTGATGGGTTACTTATATGATAAGGTTAAAACGAAAAGACCCGGGACTGTCAATAAAATCGGCTATTATGTGGTAAACATCCTGATGATACCTCTGGTTATCGCCCTTGTTATTGGTGCCGCACGGGGTGGGTATAAACATTCCACACGTCCGATAACAATAAGCAACGCTGCCCGCTATGTTGATACACCACGTGATGTTGCTCTTGTTTTAAATACACCATTCAGTTTCTTCAGAACTTTCGACAAAAAACCACTGATAAAATATGAATTCTTTGATAATGAGAAGCTTAGCAAGCTATATAGCCCTCATTATGTTCCTTTACATACTAAACTTTTCTCCAACGAGAATGTAGTAATTATCATTCTCGAGAGCTTTGCAAGGGAGTATATCGGAGCTTTAAATCATGGCCTGGAGGGAGGAACCTATGAAGGTTACACGCCATTTATCGATTCTCTTATTAGTGTAAGTCTTACATTTAATGTCTCTATTGCTAACGGGAAGAAATCTATCGATGCAATGCCTTCAATTCTTGCATCAGTGCCATCTCTCGAAACACCATATACAATTTCTCACTATGCCAATAATCAGATAAACGGACTCCCTGAATTACTTAAAAGGAAAGGATACTACTCGGCTTTTTTCCATGGTGCCCCCAACGGATCGATGGGATTTGACTCATTCGCAAAAATGGCAGGATTTGATGACTATTTCGGGCTTAATCAATATCCGGAAAAATCTGATTTTGATGGTATGTGGGGAGTTTGGGATGAGCCCTTCTTTAAATTTTTTGCAGGGAAACTGAATAGCTTCAAACAGCCATTTTTAGCTTCTGTATTTTCTGTTTCATCGCATCATCCGTTTAAAGTTCCTGAAAAATATGCAGGTAAATTTAAAAAGGGTACTGCTCCAATCGTTGAAGTGGTTGGCTATACCGATTTTGCATTACGCGAATTATTTAATGAGATTTCATCAAGCCCCTGGTTCAAAAACACACTTTTTGTTATTACTGCTGATCATACCAACGAGTCGATACATGCAGAATTCCAAAATAACTTCGGCTCTTACAGCATTCCTATAATATTTTTTAAACCTGGAAGCGTTATGAGAGGTATGAAGAACCGGATAGCACAACAAATCGATATTATGCCTACAATTTTGAGTTATCTGAATTACGATGAAGAGTATATTGCCTTTGGTAATAATTTATTAGACGATTCGTATGAGTCATTCGCGTTCAATACTTCCGGCAGCAATTATCATCTTTATATGAAAGATCATATTCTCGAAATGATCGATAATAAGCCTGTTGGTCTGTTTGATTATAAAAATGACGTATTTCTCGAAAAAAGTCTCATCGGTAAAAATCCTGAACTTCAATTACAGATGGAGGAAAAGTTGAAAGCTGTCATTCAGACTTATAACAGCAGGCTCATTGATAATAATATGGTAGTCAGAAAACAGGAATAGACTACGATCTATGAGTTCGACTCCATCGTTAGCAGGACAAATAAACACATAATCCTGCTTAACAGTACGCCAAATGCGTTCAATAAAATATTATCTGTTGCCCGGCCTCTTCCATCCGTGTTATAGTTATTTGCAATTTTAAGATTTGTCAATTGTCATTCGGAAATAGGTATAATTCGTTTCCGGCCAGATAGTAAGTAAACAAATCCAGCAAGATAACTTAAAAGTAAAATGCATATTGTCCACATTATTTTTTCTGATTTTTTAATTCGTGTGGAACTGAAAATTTCATTGAGGGCTGTCAGTATAAAAGTCAGGGTTGCTATACCCCCTAAAACTAATAAAACAACTGCACCATGTAGGTGATAAGTTTTCAGATAAGCTTCATAAATAGTAATACTAAAACCAATTGAAAAACTGGTATTGATCAAGGTGTCTCTGGTAATATTTGGAGACTGCATTTTTATTTGGTTATTATTTTTAGTTGATAACTCAGTCAATGAATAGATTAGGGTTGCTACAAGTCCAATAATCATTAATGCATCAGCACCTTTCCAGTGACTAATTTTGAAAAACGCTCCTATTAATACAAGGCTAAGCCCAATAGCCAAACTTGCTTTGATCAAGATGTTTCTGTTGATTTTCATAGTTTGAGTTTTTATTTGGTTGTCTTCTTGTTAGTTTTGAAATCTCGTATTCCCTCCCAGATTAAAATTACAGCAACGAAGCCAATAAGTAAGAACATCATGATTTTCTTATTTTCTGACTGAACTTCGTTTGCTAAGAGAAAAGATAAGAAAATCAAGGCAATCCATTTAAATACATAAAAAATAACCTTTTGTTTATTCATAGCTGTAGTTTTTAAAAAGTATTAAAATTAAAAATATTTAGTCAGTTAAGTTAGTCGTAATGAAATCAACTGTTGGGGAGTTGGGAAGTCCAGGTAGATTGGCAGGGTGTGTCTTGTTATACGAAATTTCTGAAGGTAACTAATCCCGGTAAATGGATAGTGATTGTCCCGGTTTTGAGTGGGGTTGGGTGAGACTTCATGCCTGGCACTATCCCGCCAAAGCGGGACAGGCTATGCCACATGAAGTCCTCTTTATTATAGTTAGTTGCTATTTTATATCAGTTAGGGTGAAGACTTAATTTATTTGCTCATTATTGATTGGTAATCTGAAGGTTAATAAAGTCACCGTCAGAAGTAGTTCCAACCCATAATCCAATTTTGCCAGTTTTTCTATCGTTTAATTTGTCTATGACCAGACTAGGTTCAGAATTTCCATTTACATATACAGTCACTTTTGGAAATTGAACCACGATTTTAGCATGAAACCAATCATTTCCATTAGGGGCAGGAGTTACTGCTTTTTCATATTTTCCATTGTATTTTTCTCTTAAGACAGACCATGTATGGTCTGGGTGTGAAATATATTGAACTGCATGAATTTTTCGAACAGGATCCGTCGATTGAAAATTGAAAGGGCGGAAATAGATAGCATCTAGTGTTTCATTATTCACACCATGAAAAGCAACGCCAACAAAACTCTCTTGCAATATGTCCTTACCCCTAATGTCAAGTTCAATTGTACCTTTGGAGAATTCAACTCCCTTTAACCAGGCAATCCCATCCCCTGCATTTTTTGAAAAACGAATACCTTTCTTGTCATTTTCAGAGAATTGAGATAATTTCCTATTAAATGGTTCAATCTTGCTATTCTCAAATAAATTAATCAGGTCATATTTAACTGATTGTCCCTGTCCGGTTGCGGTCAAGATGCTTAGCAGTCCTAATATAGTCACAAAGAAAGATCGTGAAGACATTTGTTTTTTCATTTTCTTGGGTTTGTTTTAATTCTTTATCATTGATTCATATTTCAAATATAGCATATTCCGTTAGCAACTGTTAAGATTTCTGCGCAATAACAAGCATTTCGAAATCTTCGGTTGATAGTTTGTCATTTCTGCTAAATGCTCCTAGTTTAGCACCAAAGATGTCAATTGTTGTAAAGTCCAGAGATTTTAAAAGCCACGTTATCTCAGATGGGACATAGTATCTTTCATTGCAATCAAGATCGAATTGTTTACCGGAATCATCCGTAAATGTCGTTACATTCTTATAGCGAAATGTCATCAGGTCAAACGAAGTATATTCATAAGAGGCAATATCCTTGTCTGAGTTTGAAGAGAGAAAATCTTTTACTGAGTGGAAGAGAGGGAAAAGTCCATTTAAAGTTGTAAAAATTAACTTACCATTTCTTTTTAAGGCATTGGAGGCGCTTTTCAAAATTTGGAAGTTCATCTCATCTGTCTCCATAAGAGGGAATGCACCTTCGCAAATCATGATGGCTAAGTTAAACTCACTTGAAAATGGAAGGTTTCTGGCATCAAGTTTTTGAAAGTCAATAGATAGGTTTTGTTCCTGTGCTTTTTCTTTCGCTCTTTTTAGTTGGGATTCAGATAGATCAACTCCGGTTACTCTATAGCCTCTTTTGGTTAACTCAATTGAGTGTCGTCCTGTGCCACATGCTATGTCAAGGATCTTTGAGGCTTTTCTGAATCCGATCTCATCTTCGATAAAGTCACATTCGCCAAATGTCCCGTTTACGAACGACTCTTTATCGTATTGATGAGCATAATTTTCGAAGAGTTTTTCATACCAATTTTTCATATGTGAAGGATTTTAATGGTTGCTAACGGCAGTTTGTCCAATAACCTTTTTTATTCCATAATTTTTCATTTGATTTAAGCCGGTATAGGCGCAGCCTCGTCTAGCTTAATAAACCTTGTACTTCTTCTTTTAATTTGGGCAAGTTGTTGATCACGATGCTCCAGATAAGATCATCTGATATCTTATCATAACCGTGGATAATACGGTTTCTAGTCCCGATTATCTTTTGTGTGTTATCAAGCTTAAACTGTTTGTCTTTTTTTAAGATCCGGTTAACTGCCTCACCAATAATTTCGATGTTGCGTTCAACTGCTCTCTTTGTTCTGAGGTCTAATAAATATTCTGCGAATTTCTTTGGTTTATCTGTATAGTAACTGTCTATCTCATTGATAGATTGTAAAATGTCATAAAGCCATGTTTTAATATCATTGTCCATAGATAAGCTGTTTTGTAGAATCAATAGATTGACGTAAATATGGATTATTAATTGCCTTATCTTCTAGCAGATCAACATTTCGCTTGAATATGTTCTCCAATGAATACTTTAAATCAAAATAATTGTCAGCATAATCATAGACATCAACATCTCGAAAGTCAACGATAAGATCAATGTCACTGTTTTTCTTAAGCCTATTGGTAAGCACAGAGCCAAAAACAAAAAGTCGAGATACTTTGTGTTTTGTACATAGATCACGGATTGTCTCAATATTTTGATCGATGATATTCATAGGTCAAAAGTACAATATATTTCTTTAAAGTTGAAATCATGTCAACCGGCAGTCAGGTCGCACACCAGGTTACGCCTAACGGCAGTTTGTCCAATAACCTTTTTTAGTTCATAATTTTTCATTTGATTTAAGCCGGTACCGGCGACCAGGGAAATTTTCTGTCCCAAACATCTAACCGGAAAAAAGTAGTTTGAAACAAATGAAAATGTAAAAGAGCACCAACATATTACCCAAAAACCACCGAACCTGCCTGAAATGAGGCTTCAAATGGAATCCGAATAACGGTGGTAAGTGCCTATAAATACGTCAGGTGAACGGATTTAGAGCAACGTGAGACTTCATGCCTGGCACTATCCCGCCAAAGCGGGACAGGCTA
>JAPLEB010000129.1 GCA_026391555.1 Bacteroidia bacterium
TTAATATCAAGTCCCGGTTTGGTAATCTTCGTACGGATGCTGTTGTTATAGTAGCAACAATTCGTGCCCTTAAGTATCACGGAGGTCTTAAACTATCTGAACTATATAATGAAGACCTGGCTGCTCTCAGGAACGGTTTTGAAAACATGGACAAGCACATTGAAAATATCAGGTGTTATGGTTTCAACCCTGTGATTTCAATAAACAAATTTGATACAGATACAAAAGCAGAAATTGATCTGCTTAAGGAACATTGTAATTTACAAAATGTTGCTGTTGCCCTTAATGAAGGATGGTTGAAGGGAGGCGAAGGGGCAACCGGACTGGCGAATCTTGTAGTTAATGCTGTAAATGGCAGTCCCGATGGTTTACAGCTCCTTTACGACCTTGAATGGTCATTCGAAAAGAAAATTGAGACCATCGCCACAAAAATGTATGGTGCGGATCATGTTGAATACAAATTGCGAAGAAAAAATATTGGAAGTTAAACGAGAAGTTAATGAACTACTCATACAGACAGGCAAACCTCCACGATATGAAAGTGTTATATAGAAATCAATATCTTGAAAAAATCAAAGAGGATAGATTAAATTGCAAAGTGTGGGAATAAATCAGATTTATTTGATTTATTCATAGATATTGATTATTTTTGGGTATGTTTTAGTGAGTGAAATATTGAATCTCACTGAATGGAGCAAGTTTGAAATGATAAATAATCAATGAACAAACAGTATGAAACGAAAAATATCTGATCAATTGATAGCCTGGAAAGACAATCCAAAACGGATGCCTCTTATTGTGAATGGCGCACGTCAGGTTGGAAAAACCTATATTTTGAAAGAGTTTGGGGTGCGGTTCTTTAAGCAGGTAGTCTATATCAATTTGGAAACAAACCTGTTGGCAAATTCCTATTTTGAAACTGATATTACCCCGTTGCGTATTGTGCAATTTCTCGAAACATTAACCAATACCCGCATTATAGCCGGTGAAACATTAGTTATTCTGGATGAAATACAAGCATGTTCCAGGGCATTGACTTCGTTAAAAACATTTTGTGAGGAGGCTCCTCAATATCATGTAGTGGCTGCCGGTAGTTTATTGGGCGTGGCTGTAAACAGAGATAAATACTCATTTCCCGTGGGTAAGGTGGATGAGCTTAATATGTTTGCCATGGATTTTGAGGAGTTTCTTTGGGCAATGGATAAAGAGTTGTTGAGCAATGAGATATCCTCGCACTATACCATTCTGGAAACAATGCCGGAAGCATTACATATACAAGCGCTGGAGTTGTACAAACAATATCTGATCGTTGGAGGAATGCCTGCGGTAGTTGCCGAATTTATTGGAACCAGGAGTTTGATCACATCAACTGAAATTCAAGGGCGTATTCTGAATGAATACATCGCCGACATGGCAAAATATGCCGCCCCGGTTACAAGTGTAAAAATAAGGGCTTGCTACAATTCAATTCCAACACAATTAGCCAAAGAGAATAAAAAATTTCAATATAAAATAGTTCAGAAGGGAGGCACAGCAACACTTTTTGGAGAATCAATCGAGTGGCTTAATTCAGCTGGTATAATACTTAAATGTCAAAAAATTGACCAGGGCTACATGCCTATTGCTGCCTATAAAGATTTAAGTGATTTCAAACTATACATGAGTGATATAGGCATGCTTACAATGAAATCAGGTATGGCACAGCAAACAATATTATCGCCGGTGGAAGAAGATAATGGATTTATGGGAGCAATGAGCGAAAGCTATGTGGCTCAGGCTTTATACTGTAATGGTTTCCCCTTGCATTATTGGAAAAATGAAAATACGGCCGAGGTCGATTTTGTGCTTCAGATAGAAGGCAAAGTGATTCCATTGGAAGTAAAAAAAGGACTTCGGACAAAATCCGTTAGCATGACAATGTTTATGAAGAAATACGATAGTCCATATTCAATCCGGATTTCCAGAAAGAATTTCGGTTATGAGAATCAGATAAAATCGATTCCATTATATGCTGTGTTTTGCATTAAGTAGTGCTTGTCCATTTGCAACCTTTGATTGATTTCGCAAGAACGTGATGGTTGTATACTGTCCCTAATGAAAAAAAGTACATTTATTCTTGGTGTGATCTCAACCTTTCTTGTCCTGATTGGTGGTGCATTTAAAATCCAGCACTGGCCCGGTGCCGGCATCTGTCTGACCCTCGGCGTTGTGCTTTTCGCCTTCGTTTATTCAATTATGCTAATGATTGACAAAAATGCACTTGCACAAAACAGTTTTCAGAAATTTGTCAATGTTATTACCATGGTCGCTATGATGCTCATTCCGGTTTCATTCCTTTTTAAGGCACAGCACTGGCCTGGAGCAGGTATTGGGATCTTTATCGGTAATTTCATTTTGCTGGCTATGATACCAATACTATTCGCTCATGGTTCAAAGGAATCGGATCCGGTAAAGAAGCTGAATTTCAATAATGAAGCAATCTTGCTGGTATTATTAACCGCATTTTCATTTTTTATCTGGCTGGTTCTTCATTCGGTCAGTTAATTCTCATCAGATTCTAACTTAACAGGGATACTGTTTCAGATAATGGTATCCTTTAAAATTTCAAATATTTTACGGCTTCAACCTTCCGGTATTTATACTAAAGGTTGAAGTCGTCTCTTTATCTGCAGCCCATTCGAGATATTCCCTGTTCCCGGTAAACCAGTAAATGCGGGCTAAAACCTGGAGAATATCGCCATTAACTTCTACGACAGCACTATTTCCGTAAAAGCTTCCTTTTATCTGTTTAACTCTCAGTGTAAAAACTTTGTACGCATTGTGCCCGGGTGTACTTTCCATCTTATCAGAAAACCATTTTTCAATGTAAAAAGCAAAGTCCTTTTGTTCAACAGGGTGGTTGAATGTAAGAATGTTAAGTATGAGGTTTTGCACTGCCATGAAAATGAGATATTTAGCTTTTAAAAAACGTGGGCACGAAATGCCCATGTTGTTGGAACGTGGGCAGAATTTTTGAAAATATGCCCATGTTAATAATCGGACATAGTGTCCTGATTCAATATTTTGAATGGTAATGTTTTTAACATATTCATTATCAGATGTTTTATTATCTGTACCAAAATGTCCCATGTTCTTTTTATGTGTACTGTATTTTAATATTATGGTACACGTATCAAGGATGAGTGTCATACTGGGACATATTATTTTCCGATACAAAATATGAAGCACTATTGATTACCTGCTTATTATATATTTTGGGCAACAAATTGGCAACATTTATTCAAATATCAACGGAAAACATCAACCAAATATAAGAAGAATTTTAAGGATGTCAGTGAAATAAAAAACCACTGATCTTCACCAGTGGTCTTGTTCAATACCGGATTAGTTTCACTGAACCGTACTGGCCAGATCAACTCCAGCCTTGAACTTGATCACTCGTTTCGGCGTGTGTTATTGTTTTGTGTGAGGGGGTGAAAAGGCAGCGCAGGGTTAGCAGCCGGTTCACAATGACAGGCACAAAAACCATGACAAAACCAATGCAAAAGTGTGACAAAAAAACAACAGAAGGGTGGGCGTGAGGAGTGCCGCAAAATACCATACAAACCCAGAAATATGAGGGGTGGGGATTTTGCAGCACGGTGATTATATATCAATTATAAGCACTCTATAACTCTCAGTATTCTCATTGTTACTTCGTTTGCAATTTCTTTCAGTAGCTGATTTTGAATGGCCAATTGTGAACCTTAAAATATTATTTAATTTTATTTGTATTATGAACATAAGTTCATTACCTTTGTGGTGAACCATTGCTCTTTATTTATGTCACCACGTCCCTTAAGATTAAGAAAAATCAGTAATCCACCGATAATTTCAGGATTTAAGCCTTATGGAAACAGGAAGTCCGAAGGTGAACCTGGTACTGTGTTTCTTCAAATTGAAGAATATGAAGCATTGCGCCTGTGCGATTACAATATGTTCAATCACCACCAGGCATCAGAAACAATGGACATATCAAGGCCTACACTGACCCGTATTTATGCAAGAGCCAGACAAAAAATAGCAGAAGCGCTTGTACTGGGGAAGCAGATTATTATTGAAGGCGGTAAAATTTATTTTGACAGCGAATGGTTCTCATGTTCATCCTGCGGTTGTTATTTTAATAATCCCGAGAAACAGGAAGAAATAAAAGAGTGTCCCTTGTGTAAAAGCAATAATTTCTCAAATTATGAACAGACATATATCGAACCCGAAGAATCCATGACAAGATGCAGTGATATATGCATTTGTCCGAATTGTGGCTTTGAACAACCCCACCGGTTTGGATGCCCATGTAAAGAGGAAATTTGTCCAAAGTGTCGTCACAATATGGTCAGAAAAGGGACTCCGCATAGTAGAAATTTTTAATACACAAAATATGAAAGTAGCAATAACAAGTACCGGAAACAGCGTGCAAAGTAACCTGGATCAACGCTTTGGCCGTTGTGGATTCTTTATTATTTATGATACAGAAACAAAAGGGATGGAATTTATCCCCAATCCGAATAAAGATGCACAGGAGGGGGCCGGCCCGGCGTCAGTACAACTCGTCGCATCGCGGAATGTTCAGAAGATAATATCGGGAGAATTCGGAATCAAAATTAAGTCACTGCTTGACAGTCTTAAAATCCAGATGATTGTATTTAAGGAACCTGAAAAAACAATTCAGGAAATTATTAATATGTTAAACAGTTAATACAAAAAAAATATGCCACAAATTAATGGAACAGGTACTGAAGGGAAAGGTCCAAAAACGGGTCGCGGATTAGGAAAATGTAAGAAAAATTCTTCGGAAGGAGAAATTAACAAATTAGGAAAAGGATTAGGAAAACGCCGTAAATCGGGTGGTGGAACCGGAAAAGGGAAACGCCTGAAAAGCGGATTAGGATAACAGGTATAAATAAAAAAAGGAGGGTATTATGCCAGGATTTGATCAAACAGGCCCGGTGGGACAAGGTCCAATGACAGGCCGCAGAATGGGTCGCTGTACCAATTATGGTGCAAACCTGAAAAATCAAAACGCAACTCCATCTGACAATCAGGCCGGGGAACAACCAGAAAATTTCCCAGGCAGAGGTTTTGGATCTGGTCGTGGAAGAAGCGGCAGAGGTGGAAGAGGTCGGGGCATGGGATGGCAAAACCGTTTCAGGGGTGGATTTTAAGAAGTTGAGAATGGTCTCAGACCTCTCTTTTATAATATTAAATACTATTATTCAAAATAATAATTATACATATACATATGAAAAAACGTATTGCCATCCCATTGGAAAATGGGATATTATGCTCGCATTTTGGTCATTGTCAGCAATTTGCAATTATAGATGCTGAGAACAATTCAATTTCAGGTGAAAAATTAGTCACACCACCACCCCATGAACCAGGATTACTCCCCGCATGGCTCGCTGAAAAAGGAGTAACTGATGTTATTGCCGGAGGTATGGGACAAAGAGCCATAGATCTCTTTAATCAACAAAAAATAAATGTTTTTGTAGGGGCACCAATAAAGAATTCAAAAGAATTAGCTAATGACCTGTTGAATAATACCCTGGTTGCCGGAGCTAATTACTGTGACCATTAATTTTATGGGTGAATGATATCAGATTACCGCTGCTTTTATTGTTTTGTGAGGGCATTTGAGAAATTGCTTGTAAAAGAGAATATTTCCAATGAAGCAAAAGCCTCTTTCACTCTTGAAATGATTAGATTATATCAAAATAACCTGAATGATTTTTCTGCCCCTCTGTTTTCGAGGGAACTTCATAAAATATTAAGAAGTTATACTCATAATCCTGACCCTTACAAGGAGGAAAAGAAGAAATACAATGATCAGGCTATAAGCATGTTACCTGAGCTGGAATATATCATGAGGCAATCAGAAGATCCTTTCAGCACTGCTTTGAGGCTGGCGATTGCAGGAAACATCATCGATTTCGCCGCAAGCGATAATTTTGATCTTCAGGCTACCTTCGACAGAGCCCTTTTCACTGAATTTGCAATTGACCATTCAGAGCGATTAAAGGATAAAATAGAAAAAGCAGAAACTGTCCTGTATCTGGGAGATAATGCCGGTGAAATTGTTTTTGACAAACTTTTTATCCAGACGATTAACCATTCTGACCTGACTTACGTAGTCAGGGGAGCACCGGTCATAAACGATGCTACAATGGAGGATGCCGAATATATTGGTATGAAAGAGATTGCCAATGTAATATCGAACGGTTACGATGCCCCTTCCACTGTTCCCGACAAATCAAATAAACAGTTTCAGCAATATTTCAGGAAAGCTGATCTTATAATTTCTAAAGGTCAGGGTAACCTTGAAGGATTGATTTCGCTTAACGATGGCCGGATTTTCTTTTTATTAATGGTTAAATGCGACGTTATTGCAGAATTTCTTAAGATTAAAAAAGAGAGCTTTGTTATTTTTAATTCTTCCCATTTGAAAAATTAATAATCATTATTTCACCATGATAACCTTTGGACCTGTATCATCAAGAAGGCTTGGTAAAAGCCTTGGAATAAATAACATTATCTCTCCAAAGGTCTGCTCATATGGCTGTATTTATTGCCAGGTCGGTGAAACAGTTAAAAAAAGTATTAAAAGAGAGACCTTTTTTCAACCTGAGCTTATTGATAAAAAGGTTGAACAGCATCTGAAACAACTCAACAGGGACAATTTCCCTGATTACCTGACTTTTGTTTCAAACGGAGAACCTACTCTTGATAAAAATCTGAGAACGGCTATTAAGTTATTGAAAAAACAGGGCATCCCTGTTGCTGTCATAACAAATGCTTCTTTGATGATGCTTGAATCAGTAAGGGAAGATCTTTTTCTGGCAGATTGGGTTTCGATAAAAATAGACGCCGGAGACAATAAAACATGGCAGGTAATTAACCGACCATGTCCTGACCTTGATTTTGAGGGTATTTTGACTGGAATCGGTATTTTTTCAAAGGAATTCGGGGGGATCCTTTGTACGGAGACAATGTTGGTTGATGGCATTAACGATTCGGTTGAGAATGTTTCAAATATTTCTGAATTTATTAAAAAAATAAATCCACACAAAGCATATCTGTCAATTCCTATAAGGCCCCCTACATTTAAATCAGTAAAACCACCGGTTGCAGAGGTTGTCACCAGAGCATGGCAAATTTTTAATAATAAGCACATCAAAACAGAACTTTTAACCGGATTTGAGGGGACTGATACAGGTTATACCGGTAATATATATGAGGACATACTAAATATCACAGCGGTACACCCGTTGAGAGAGGATTCCATGATGGAACTATTATTAAAAAATAATGCTGATTTTCAGGTAGTTGATTCTCTCATTAAACAACGATTAATTAAAAAGGTGCTTTATAACAATAACAAATATTATCTGCGGGAATATCATCTTCATATTTAACAAATGGTCGCTCCGATTATTTTATATGGTTCTACGGTTCTCAGGAAACATTCTGCAGAAATTACTGAAGAAGATAATGTATTGAAAATCGCTGATATGTTATCTGATACTCTTAAGAAAGCTGAAGGTATCGGTCTGTCCGGGCCACAGATTAATATTCTAAAAAGAGCATTTGTGATTGATACTTCACCACTTGTCGAAGATGACATAACAATTGAAAGATTTGAAGGAGTTTTTATTAATCCTGTAATAATTGACAGGAGTGCTGAACCTGAAATTTATAAAGAGGGATGTCTTAGTTTGCCAGGTATTTACGAAGATGTTGAACGTGCAGCGAAAATTTGGGTTAGATACCATGATTCATCATTTAATGTCATAGAAGAAGAACTGAGTAGCATAAAGGCACGAATATTTCAGCACGAATATGATCATCTGCAAGGCATATTGTTTATTGACAGATTAAGCCCGCTTAAAAAGAAATTGATAAAAAATAAGTTGCGAGAAATGAAAAGCAGACAACATAAATATATAACTCTTAAACTATGATCTCATTAACTGAAATGCCCGCAGGTAAAAAAGGAACAATTGCAGCAATAAACGGAGGATACGGTTTAGTTAAAAAACTTGATAAAATGGGATTCCGGATTGGCAAAGAAATAACGAAAGTCAGCGGGCAATGGATGAAAGGGCCCGTAGTTATACGCAGCGGGAATACAGAAATTGCGATAGGGTTCGGTATGGCCAATAAAATTATGGTAGAAGTAAAATGAGCAAAGTATGATATGAAGATTTTGCTAACAGGTAATCCTAATGTAGGTAAGAGTGTGGTTTTTAACCGGCTTACGGGTGTCGATGTCATTTCATCCAATTATCCTGGCACTACCATCGATTTTGCTAAAGGATATATGTATATAGCGGGTGAACAAATTGAACTAATTGATGTTCCGGGAATTTATACCTTAGAACCTACATGTAAGGCCGAAGAAATAGCAGTTCAAATGCTAAAAGAAGGTGATGTTATCATTCAGGTTATTGATGCAACAAATTTAGAACGCAATCTTAATCTAACAATTCAATTAATTAAGTACAAAAAGCCGATGGTTATTGCACTTAATTTATTTGATGAAACAAAGCATACGGGTATATCCATTGATGTTGAAAAGCTTGAACAAATTATTGATATTCCATGTATTCCGACCTGTGCCTTAACGGGACAGGGCATAAAAGAACTTGTGGAAAGGATTAAAGATGCCAGGCTTTCTTCTTTTGTTTATAATGATTCACAACGATGGAATGAAATTGGCGATATTATAAGTAAAGTTCAAAAAATCACGCATAAACATCATACCTTTTCGGAAATCCTTGGTGATATCTCCGTTAAGCCGCTCACGGGAATTCCTTTGTTGATTTTGGTTTTATTACTAACATTTACCCTTATACGGTTCATTGGAGAAGGCTTAATAAGCCATGTGTTTGAACCTTTCTTTAAAGAAGTATGGGCGCCTATAATGCTAAAATTCTCTGATTTGTTAGGGCAACAGGGGTTTTTCCATGATTTACTCATCGGCAAACTTATTGATGGCAGGATAGACTTTGGACAGTCATTTGGTCTTTTAACAACCGGATTATTTGTCCCGTTGGGCGCTGTATTGCCTTATGTATTTGCATTTTATACAGTCCTTGCATTTTTGGAAGATTCAGGTTATCTGCCTCGTATGGCGGTTATGGCAGATACCATAATGCATAAAACCGGGCTTCATGGCCTTGCCATAATACCCATGCTTTTAGGACTTGGGTGCAATGTTCCCGGAGTCCTGGCAACAAGGATACTGGAAACCAGGAAAGAAAAATTTATTGCAGCAACATTATTGTCAATTGCAGTACCCTGCATGGCATTACAGGCAATGTTATTCGGGCTGTTGGGTCATTACGGTATCAGAGGATTGGGTATTGTTTTTGGAACATTGATGGTGGTGTGGATTATAATAGGCTTAATGCTCAGAAAAATAATTAAGGGCACATCACCGGAAATTTTTGTTGAAATTCCCCCATATCGAATACCTTATTTAAAGGGGGTAATAAAAAAAGTCTGGATGAGGTTAAAATGGTTTATCAAAGAAGCAGTGCCTTTTGTGCTGCTTGGTGTTTTAATTGCTAATCTCCTTTATACCTTTGGTGTTATCCAGTTTATCGGGAAAATAACAGCCCCGGTCTTTATACATCTGTTAGGGCTTCCGAAAGAAGCGGCCGGCGCACTAATAATAGGGTTTTTACGGAAAGATTTGGCCGTAGGGATGCTTATTCCTTTAAATATGACATTAAAACAGCTTGTGGTTGCTTCAGTGGTGCTATCGATGTATTTTCCCTGCGTAGCTACTTTTGCAGTGCTTTTAAAGGAATTGGGAGTAATTGATTTGTTGAAATCAACAATGATAATGGTTTTATCAGCACTAATCACCGGAGGTTTATTAAATATGATTTTATCTATGACACTTAATTAATAATAAAATGGCTATCTGCAGCAAATGCCGTAAACGGTTGATATTTTGGATAAGCCTTACCATTATAAGCATGGGTATCGGCTTGTTATTGGATTTAAGTCTTATAGGAACCAATAGTTTTCCAGCATTTATCCGGATAGCAGGTTTAGCAGGGGTGATTTTTACTCATTTTCTTCACCTAAGTGTTGGCATGTTCATGACCTTTCTTGGTTTATTGACAGGATACCCGGTTACCTTTGTCATTATTACCGCTACTCAATGGCTTTGGGTTTTTCTTTTTGTGCTGTTTATTGAAGAAAAAGAATGCCTGGAAAAATTTGGGGATGATTACAGGGAGTATAGAAAAAATGTACCCATGTTTTTTGGTAATCCTTTTTGTATTATAAGAGAGATGTTCACCCCGATAAATAAATGATTTTTATATTATGCCTGAAACATTATATCAGAAATTAGAAAAAGATGTCCGCTACATTGAAGGACTTAAAGCTTGCTTCAATTGTGGTATCTGTACTGCTATTTGTCCTGCTGCTGAAGTAAGCGATTACGATCCTCGTATAGTGGTAGATACTGTGCAGAAAAGAGACGAAAGTGAGCTGGAAAAGCTATTGAAAAGCGATACTATCTGGATGTGCGGTGAATGCCTGTCATGTAAAACCAGGTGCCCGCGTGGCAATACACCTGGTTATATCATACAAGCATTACGGGCTTTATCAATTGAAACAGGCTTGTTTATTGAGAGTCATCAGGGAAGAAAACAACTGGCTGTTAAACGCACTGTGGGAGACCATATTCTGAAATATGGTTATTGCGTATATATTGATGAAGTTGATAATGATATGTACCCCGAACAGGGACCTGTATGGAAGTGGCTGAGAGAGAACAGGGAATCGATGCTGGAACGTCTTGGAACAAGTTATAAAAAGAACCAATCCGGAACGCTTCGCAACACATCACAGGAATCGCTTGACGACTTGAAAAAAATATTCAATGAGACAGGCGGCACAAAGCGATTGGAAAAGATCGAAAAAGATTCCGCGGAAAAGGCAAAAGAACTAAACATTGATTTCAAAGAGGGGAAAGATGATTATTTCAAATATCTGTACAATGAATAATTATTTTAACTACTTCATTATTAAATATATTACCTGATGAAGACAAGGAAAAATGAGATATGGGCAGCATACCAGAAAGAGATAGCTAATGATCATTATTATTTCGCCAGAAGTTGTATAAGGCAAAATTTTTTCCCTGCTGCTGAAAACCTATATATTGATATTCTTCGTAATGCCCTTGGGAAAGACATTTACGACGATGCAAGGCAAACTACCTGCACCGGCATTGCATATCATTCGGGGCTTATTCCTCTTGAGACAACCATGACTGTTATTGCCCGTCAGTTTGCCCTGATGAATGAAGCCGGATATGAAAATTTTGTTGTCTCTTGTGTTACCTCCTTTGGGCTCTATGTTGAAACTCTGGAGACATGGAAGCATTTCCCCGAAACAGAACAAAAAACACGTGAAGCATTAAAACGTGCCACCGGTATGACTTTTTCGATACCAAAAAATCTTGTTCATGCCAGCGATGTTATTTACAAATTCCGTAAAAAGATAACTGAAAAGATAAATCTGAGGCTGAAAAATCAAAGTACCAGAGAGCCTCTTAAAATTGTTGATCATATTGGGTGTCATTATGCCAAGATTTTTCCACAAGAAGGACTAGGAGGCGCTGAATATCCATATGTACTTGCAGGTTTGATTGATGAATGGGGAGGCCAACATGTTGATTACCCGGAACGTCGTCATTGCTGTGGATTCGGATTCAGACAGTACCTTCTCAAATCGAACAGAGGTTATTCAGTTTCAAATTCAAAAAAGAAATTTGATTCAATGCAGCCTTTTAAACCTGATCTTATAATTGCCAACTGTCCGGGGTGTACCTTTTTTCTCGACCGGTGGCAATATGTGATCGCTGAAATGGAAGGAAAAACTTATGGTGAAAATGGTTATGGAATCCCGGTTTTAACCTATGAAGAACTGGCCGGACTCCTGTTAGGTTACAACCCCTGGGACATTGGCTTGCAAACTCACCAGGTAACTGTTGAGCCTTTACTTGATAAGTTAGGAATAGTATATGACCCTGAAAAGAAATATAAGGGTCGGAATGGAGAAGATATTGGAATACCGGAGAATCCACAAGTACTAAGATGTTGCTGAATAATTATCAATTCTTATAGTTATAAATTTTGAAAAATGAGAACCAGATAGTGAATTCATTCCAGACAGTCTACAGGATCTCGTATTCTGATACGGACCAAATGGGATTCATGCACCATTCCAACTACCTTAAATACTATGAAACAGCCCGATGGGAACTTTTCAGAAGTATCGGAATACCATACCCTGAAATAGAGAATGAGGGCATCATCTTACCTGTAATAAACGCTTCAGTGAAGTTTATTAAACCAGCTTATTATGATCAGGAAATAATGATAAACACCCGTATAAAATCATTTAAGGGTGCAAGGATAGTTTTTGAATATCAGGCAATTAATGAGACAAAGGAGATAATTAATGAAGCACAGATCACTGTCGCCTGCGTTAAAAAGAGCACCGGGAAGGCTTGTTTTCCTGCAAAAAGGATATTAGATACCCTGAAAGAACTGATTGATAAATAGCGGAATTATGGAAAAAATTAAAATAGGGATAATCATCTGCGACAGGTATAAAACCTGTACCGGAGGAAAATGCTTCAGAGCAGCTGCTAATCGTGAAGGGGCATTCTCAATCTATAAAGATATGGAACTCGAAATTGCTGCATTCACTACCTGCGGAGGCTGTCC
>JAPLEB010000119.1 GCA_026391555.1 Bacteroidia bacterium
ATAATGCAGCTACAAAGGTAGCGAGCAACGGGGGTAAAAATGTATGTCCCACAAGCTGGCATGTGCCAAGTAATGCCGAGTGGACTACATTAACAACCTATTTGGGAGGCGAAAGTTTTGCCGGGGGCAAACTAAAAGAAATCGGGAGCACCCATTGGCTAACCCCTAATACGGGCGCAACCAATGAAATGGGATTTACAGCTCTTCCGGGTGGCAGCCGTAGCAGCTACTCTGGTACATACTTCGACGTTGGGAGCTACGGTAGCTGGTGGAGTTCTACAGAGTACTCTACTACCCAAGCCTGGTACAGGGGCGTGGGCTACGAGTACGCCAGTGTATACAGAGGCGGCGCCAATAAGCCTAATGGCTTCTCTGTTCGTTGTTTGCGGGATTTTTGATTTATTTGGCTATTTGACTATTTGATAATTTACCGCGAAGTGGTCGATTTTTTTGAAAATAAATGGCACAATACGATGAAATGCCAGCATTATTAAAAGCCATTGATATTGAGCTACTTCCAAATAGGGAGATTTCACCACATTTGAAA
The DNA here is from genome assembly GCA_026391555.1 of Bacteroidia bacterium. GTDB lineage: Bacteria > Bacteroidota > Bacteroidia > Bacteroidales > VadinHA17 > LD21. The sequence goes on from JAPLEB010000119.1 coordinate 548, forward strand.
AGCATTGATTTTAAGCCTAATGTATTTGCTAACAAACTTCAATAGGATCAGACCTTTATTTAAAAATTGCTCAATCCATCCTCAAACTGAGCAAAAAAAGTACACATTTAGTATTTGAGTTATATACTAAACTATGTACTTAAAAATTTCAGATCTTCTGAAACTCTGTCGGGGTGATCCCGCCTGCGGCGGGACGACCACTTGCACCCCATGCAAGTTTCATTAGTACTGATGTCTTAATTGAACTTTTTGGCATACTGTTAAAAAGCACTAAAATAGACCAGTTTTTTAATCAATCGTGCAATAGTTGAGCAGATATATAAAAACAAAAGACTGAAAGTATTGATAAATAACACTTTCAGTCTGATAATTGTTCCAAATTTGTGGTGCCACCAGGAATCGAACCGGGGACACATGGATTTTCAGTCCATTGCTCTACCGACTGAGCTATGGCACCTCCTTTTCGGACTGCAAATATATATTTCAAATCCGAGTAAGCAAAACTTTATTCCAAAAAAAACATCTGAAAACCAATGTTTACGATCTTTCATTTATTTCATTTCATATCTGTTTATATTAGTGTGTTTTACATATGGCTACTTCTCAAATTCACTTAGAATCCGATCAATCATTTCCGGATATTTTTTAAGATTTTCAATATATTTCCTGCTCTTCATCTTCTTTATCTTTGATTCGATGAAAACCGCCTGCTCCATTGTATCGCAAGGAATTATTAAAAATATATCCCAATCTGAAGCTTTATAAGTATATGATTTCCCGCCAAAATAGCCAGAATTATGAAGTTTGAGTCTTTTCTCAATATCAGATGTATGTCCAATATAATATCGGTTTATCGATTTACTATATAATATGTAGCAAAAGAAATACACGATAATCAGCTATCTTACTCAATAATTATTTGATTTATTATTGCCACCAGTAATCGTTCCGATAGCTATCGGAACGGGGACACATGGATTTTCAGTCCATTGCTCTACCGACTGAGCTATGGCACCTCCTTTTCGGACTGCAAATATATATTTCAAATCCAAGTAAGCAAAACTTTGGCAAAAAAAAATCTATTTGGAATCATTTTATTGATGTGGTACATTTGCACCCTTACTAATAATATAAGATGGATCTTCTCCTTCACACCCTCGACAATGGTATCAGGCTCGTTCATCACAGGATACCAGGACTGGTAGGTCACTGCGGACTAATAATCAATACCGGCTCGCGCGATGAAACAGTCCGGGAACATGGTATCGCCCATTTCATTGAACATATGCTGTTTAAAGGCACAAAAAAAAGAAAAGCGTTCCATATACTGAGCCGTCTCGAAGATGTAGGTGGTGAGCTTAATGCGTATACAACAAAAGAAGAAACAGCCGTCCATGCTTCTTTTCTTAAGGAGGATTACGAAAGAGCTATCGAATTAATCAGCGACATAACCTTTAATTCAGTATTCCCGGGAAAAGAGATAGAAAAAGAAAAGGATGTTGTTATTGAGGAAATTAACTCCTATCTCGATAATCCTGCAGAGCTGATCTTCGACGATTTTGAAGAGTTGATCTTTTCAAATCAGCCAATAGGTCGTAATATCCTGGGCACTCCTGAATCAGTAAAATCATTTTCACAAAAAACAATATCTGATTTTATTTCAAATAATTACAACACCCACCAAATGGTTTTCTGCTCAGTGGGGAATATACCTGAAGAAAAAATTCTGAAACTGTTTAAAACACATTTTGCGGGTATTGTCACCAGAAACAGGGAACCAAGAACTAACAAGACCTGGTTATACAAGCCTGCCTCAATTACAAAAAAGATGGATACTTTCCAAAATCATTGTATTATCGGTAATCTTGCATACGATTTTAAAGACAAACGCAGACTGGGAATGTTCCTGCTTAATAACATTCTGGGTGGACAAGGGCTGAACTCAAGATTAAACCTGTCGCTCCGTGAAAAAAACGGGCTTGCATATAATGTTGAATCGAACTATAATCCATATTACGATACCGGCATCTTTTCAATATATTTCGGCACTGATAGTCAGTACCTTAATAAAAGTATTTCGATAGCGATGAATGAACTGAAAAAGCTTCGCACGTCAAAACTGGGCACTATACAGTTTAGCAAAGCAAAAAACCAGATTAAGGGCTACCTGGCCAGAGGTTATGAGAATCATGAAAGTCTGATGTTAAGTCTTGGAAAAAGCCTTCTTGTCTTTAATAAGATTGAAAGAATTGAGGATACATATAAAAAGATAGATGCCATCACTGCATCTGAATTGCTCAAAACAGCTAATGATATTTTTGAACCTTCAAAATTGTCGACTTTGATATATAAATAGGTGTGAGGTGTGAGGTATGAGGTATGAGGTGAAAGATAAAAGACAAATGTCTAAGGAAAGTAAACTCGAAACGCGAAACGCGAAACACGAAACAATGAATAAAAAGCTTGAACAATATCTCCTTGAACACTCAACACCCGAAGATCCTGTTCTGGAAGATCTTTACAGACAGACACATATCCGGTTTGTAAATCCTAACATGGCAACAGGCCATCTCCAGGGGAAATTCCTTGAACTTATTTCGATGATGATCAGACCGGAGAACATACTTGAGATCGGAACCTTCACCGGTTATTCCGCAATATGTCTTGCAAAAGGACTCAAAACCAACGGCAAACTGATAACCGTAGAAGTAAATGATGAGCTGACTGCCTTCTCCCACTCATATTTCTGCCGCGCCGGTGCTGAAGGGAAAATTACTCAGCTAACAGGAAGGGCGCAGGATATTATTCCGGGCTTAGATCTTATGTTTGACCTGGTTTTCATAGATGGTGACAAGAGGGAATATATTGATTATTACAGGCTTATAATAGATAAAGTAAAACCGGGTGGATTTATTATTGCAGATAATGTGCTATGGGGAGGGAAAGTTATTGAATCTGAAACCAACGATCAACAAACAAAAGGGGTGATCGAATTTAATGATATGATCGTGAAGCAACAGAATATTGAAAATGTGATTCTGCCGATAAGGGATGGGGTGATGGTAATAAGGAAAATGGCGTAAAGGCGTTTAGGCGCAATGGCACAACGGCTGAATTTAAGACAAAAGACAAAAGTAAAAAGATAAAAGTGAAAACCATTCAGAGTATCTTAATTTTAAACTTTTGTCTCCGCCGAAGCGGGGTTTGGCTTCGCCGAGCTCAGTTTCGCTTCGGTTCGTCACTTCGTTCCTCAACTTGTGACTTTTGTCTTTTATCTTTTTTCTTATGCTTTACGCCTATTAAAATTGGTACAATTTTTGCGTTATCTTTCAATAAATAATTTCTGCACATGAAAAAACTAATATTCTCAACTCTGTTTCTTCTGATAGTTATTGTAGCTCAGGCACAAAATAACAAAGCTGACCTTCTTCAGGAGCTGGAGAAAAGCCAGCCTGCCATTCAGAATGTTAATACAACAGCCACGTTAACGTCATCAAGTCGTCTGTTCGGAGCCCAGGATGACCTTACATCTGTCATTCTTATAATTCCTTCCGGTTCAAATGTTACTGTTCTGGGTTCGGATAGTACTTATCTTCATGTTGCTTTTGAAGAAAATGAAGGTTTTATCTTCAAACGCCATGCAGTTATAGATAAAACTCCGGTTAATACTTCACATACGGTTCAATACCAACAGCCGGTTCAGCAGGAACAGCCTGCTCAGGCTCAGGAGGTGAGCAGGTTCTCGTACCTCGAAAGCAAATATGGTTCGGGCATGGCTGCCAGGCTCATTGCCGGAAAGATATGGAAAGGGATGAATGTGGAAATGGTAAAAGATAGTTGGGGAACTGCTGAAAAGATCAACAGGGTAATCAGCGGGAATATTATTAAAGAAGAATGGATCTTTAAAACCACCTGGCTCTATTTTGAGAATAATTCGCTGGTTGAGTGGGGTCCGAAAGGAAAATAGCCTCTTCGCTTTATTTTTTATGTCATGTTATTTTATCTGCTGCTGCTTGCGGATAAAAAAAAATTCTTATTTTTGCCCGTGAAATTGCGGGAGTAGCTCAGTTGGTAGAGCACGACCTTGCCAAGGTCGGGGTCGCGGGTTCGAGTCCCGTCTCCCGCTCAAACTAAAGTCTCTTAAATATGAAACAATCTGTATCACTGATCATGATCTTAATGATCGTTGCCCTTTTCGCCTGTAATACACAGACCAAAGAGAAAGAGTTTATAATTCCTATCGAGAAGTATACCCTTCCTAATGGACTTACAGTCATTCTTCACGAGGACAAATCTGATCCGATTGCAGCGGTAGCAGTTGTCTTCCACGTCGGATCAAGCCGCGAGGTTCCCGGGAAAACCGGATTCGCTCACCTGTTCGAACACATGATGTTCCAAAAGTCTGAAAATGTTGGCGAAGACCAGCTTTTTAAACTTATCCAGGGTGCAGGAGGTGAATTAAACGGAGGTACAGGACAGGATGCCACAATGTATTATGAGGTTGTTCCAAAAAATGCCCTTGAAATGGCACTTTGGCTCGAATCTGACAGGATGGGCTATCTTGAAAATACTGTCACAAAATCAGCTCTGGTAAATCAGCAAAATATAGTTCAGAATGAAAAACGGCAGAGTGTTGACAATTCCCCTTACGGATTTGATGAATTTCTTATTCTGAAAACCCTTTACCCCAAAGGACATCCCTATAGCTGGGACGTTATTGGTGAAATGGAAGATCTGACAAATGCAACTGTTGAAGATGTTAAGGCATTCCATAAAAAGTTCTATTCCCCTAACAACTCAACTCTTGTCATTGCCGGAGATATTAATAAAGAAGAAGTAAAATCGCTGGTCGGGAAATACTTTGGCGAAATTCCTCAGGGAGAAAGTGTTGAAAAAAGAGAACCAATGCTTACGACTCTTTCATCAACTATTAAGCTTTACCATGAAGACAATTTTGCAAAAGCTCCCAGGCTGACACTTATATTTCCTACTGTTGAACAGTTTTCAAAAGAGGCATATGCGCTTGATTATCTTGGAGATTTACTGTCAAATGGGAAAAAAACACCTCTTTACAAGGTCCTTGTCAAGGATAAAAAACTGACTTCATCTGTTTCAGCAAGAAGTAATTCTATGGAACTTGCCGGTGACTTCAGAATAACTGTTACAGCAAATCCGGGGGTAAATCTTACTGAAGTCGAAAAAACGATATTTGAAGCCTTTGACCTTTTTGAAAAAGAAGGTTTTACTGAGGAAGATCTCACGAGAATCAAAGCCAGAAATGAAACCAATTTTTATAACTCATTCAGCAGTATCCTGAGCAAAGGTTTCACATTAGGTCAATACCAGATGTTTACAAATAACCCGCTGTTTTATATGGAAGATTTTGCAAACACACAGGCAGTAACATCTGATGAAATAAAAAGTGTATTTCAGAAATATTTAAAAGGCAAAAATTATATTGAGACAAGCTTTGTTCCTAAAGGAGAAGTTAATCTAATTGCTGAAAACTCAGTGAATGCAGGTATTGTGGAAGAAGATGTGACAAAAGCTGCTGAAGTAAAAGACGTCGCAGCGGCTGATGAACCTGTTGTAAAAACCGCCACAAAATTTGACCGTTCAGTCCAACCCACTGTTGGCGCTGATCCGGAGGTTACAATTCCTCCCGTTTGGAAAGGAGCTCTTGGTAACGGAATGAAAGTATGGGGAATTGTCCTTAGAGAGCTCCCTCTTATTCAGTATTCAATTGTAATTTCAGGAGGCCATATTCTTGATGAATTATCCAAAGCCGGTTTAGCCAATCTGACTGCTTCCCTTATGAATGAGGGGACCAAAAACAAAACCCCTGAGGAACTTGAGGATGCAATAAGGCTTCTTGGTGCAAACATTTCAGTATCAGCAGGAACTGAAAGTATTACAATCAGAGTCTCTTCTCTTGCCCGTAATTTTGAAAAAACAATCACCCTGGCAGAAGAGATGCTTTTAGAGCCACGTTGGGATGAGGAACAATTTAATCTTGCCAAAAGCCGCATAATAAATTCCATAAAACGTAACCGTGCAAATCCCGGTTATTTGGCATCCAATACATTAAACAAGTATATCTTTGGCGAAAACAATATTCTCTCAGTTGAAACAGTTGGAACAGAAGCATCTGTTGCCCCTTTAACAATTGATGATCTTAAGAACTTCTATGAAAAGAACTTTTCTCCTTCTGTTGCCCAGTTTCTAATCGTAGGCGATATTGATCAGCAGAGAGTTGAAGCAGCATTGGCCGGCATTAATACCAGATGGATAGCAAAAGAGGTTTTAATACCTGAAATTAAGGCTCCAGAACCACCTGCTAATTCCCGGATTTTCTTTGTTGATGTGCCGGGTGCAAAACAATCAGTTATTTATATCGGGGGACCATCAATTCCGCGGACCAATCCCGATTTTTATCCTGCTTATGTCACTAATTACAAACTTGGTGGTTCATTTAACGGATTATTTAATCTGATCCTCCGCGAAGAAAAAGGATTTACATATGGTGCCAGGTCCAGTTTCAATGGCCTGAAGAATAGCGGAACATTTATTGCATCTTCAATGGTTCGTACAAATTCAACTCTTGAATCTGTTAATATCTTCAAGACAGAGATGGAAAAGTATCGCAAGACTATTCCGCAGGAATATATTGACTTTACCAAGTCGGCTCTGCTAAAGAGTAATGCACGCAACTTTGAGACATTAGGAAATCTTCTGAGTATGTTGAATACAATAACTTCGTATAATCTTCCTACCGACTATATTAAACAGGAAGAGGCATTTGTAAGAGGACTGACAATTGAAAAAGAGATGGAACTTGCAAATAAATATATCGATCCTTCAAAGATGTATTATGTTGTTGTTGGTGATGCACAGACACAGCTTAAAGATCTTGAAAAAGTTGGGTTAGGAAAACCTATTCTTGTAAAATAATTTGTTATAAATTTGCCCACCGATTCTTTCTGCACGACTGGCAAGACCTGCAAGACAGCAAGACAATTTTTGCCCGGATGGTGGAATGGTAGACACGCAGGACTTAATGGCTGCACTATTTCAAAAGCTTTTTAATATTGTAAAGCTTATTCAGCGCTTCAACAGGGGTAAGATTATCGACATCAATTTCAAGGATCTCGTCCCGTATCTGTTTGAGCACCGGGTCATCTAACTGGAAAATACTTAACTGCATCCCTTCCCTGTGTCCGGCAAGATCAGCAATCGGTTTGGTCAATTCCTGCTTTTCGTGGCTCTGCTCAAGCTCCTTAAGTATCTCATCGGCACGGCTCACCACACTTCGGGGCATACCGGCCATCCTTGCAACATGTATTCCAAAACTATGTTCACTCCCACCCCTCTTAAGCTTCCTGAGGAAAATGACTTTATTATTAAGTTCTTTTATGGAGACATTATAGTTTTTTACACGCGAAAATGAGTTCTCCATCTCGTTAAGTTCATGATAATGAGTCGCGAATAATGTTTTTGCTCTCAGCTTATTCTCATGCAGATACTCCACCATTGCCCATGCAATTGATATGCCATCGTAGGTGCTGGTCCCCCTGCCGATCTCATCTAATAAAATAAGGCTGCGGTCCGAAAGGTTATTTAATATACTGGCGGTCTCATTCATTTCAACCATAAAAGTCGATTCACCAAGACTGATATTATCCGATGCCCCAACCCTTGTAAATATCTTGTCGACCATGCCTATCTTAGCTGCTTTTGCAGGTACAAAACATCCGGTCTGAGCCATCAGAACTATAAGAGCTGTTTGCCGCAACAGGGCAGATTTACCTGACATATTGGGACCGGTCAGAATGATGATCTGCTGATCTTCCGTATCGAGCACAAGGTCATTCGGAACATATAACTCTCCAACAGCCAATTGCTTTTCGATAACAGGATGACGGCCATCATTTATGTCAAGAATCATAGAGTCATTAAGTACCGGCCTGACATAATTGTTCTCCGTGGAAATAACCGCGAACGACAGAAGACAATCAAGCCTCGCAATAAGTGCTGAGTTTAACTGTATTGGCGGGATATATTCCAATATAGCAAGCACCAGGTCGTTAAAGAGCTTTGTTTCAAGTGTAATTATCTTTTCTTCAGCTCCGAGTATTTTGCTCTCGTATTCCTTAAGCTCTTCAGTAATATAGCGCTCGGCGCTTACAAGAGTCTGCTTCCTTATCCACTCCGGCGGAACCTTATCTTTATGTGTGTTTCTAACTTCAATATAATAACCAAAAACATTATTAAAACTGACCTTAAGCGATGTTATCCCGGTACGTTCACTCTCACGATTCTGCAATTCTACAAGATAATCCTTGCCACTATACAGAATTGTGCGCAATTCATCGAGCTCTTCAGATATTCCTCTGGCAATTGCATTTCCCCTGTTAATCTGAACAGGCGGATCATTGTTCAACTCTTTCTCAATTTTTTCAGCTATTAACTTGCACGGATTTAACTGTTCGGCAAGTTTAACAAGAGGAAGACAACCACTATTATTGCATAGTGCCTGAAGGGGTTCGATAGCTTTCAGGGCTCTTTTAAGCTGTACCACCTCGCGTGGATTTATCCTGCTGACTGCCACTTTTGAAATAAGTCTTTCAAGGTCGCCTACCTGACGGATCAATCCTGCAATCTCATCTTTAGTTGCAGTGTTCTCAACAAGATACTGTACAATATCAAGCCGCTCGTTTACAGGCTGCATATCTTTCAGAGGAAGAGATATCCACCTCTTCAAAAGTCTCCCCCCCATTGGAGAAATGGTGCGATCCATGACATCGATGAGAGTTCTGGCGCCTTCATAAGGGGAATGGAACAACTCAAGATTTTTAATTGTAAACTTATCGAGCCATACATATCTGTTTTCTTCGATCCGTGCCAGGCTCGTAATATGCCCAAGTTGTTCGTGCTGTGTTATATCGAGATAATAAAGGATAGCTCCGGCTGCAATAATTCCGAAAGAGAGATTTTGAACCCCAAATCCTTTTAATGAGCTGGTTTCAAACTGCTTAAGTAATCTGTCGTTTGCAGCATCCCGCGTAAAGATCCAATCATCTAATTTAAAGGTATAGAATTTCGGACCGAAGTATTCGAGGAAGAGATCTTTCTTTCCCTTTTCGAACAGTACCTCCTTTGGCTGGAAATTATTCAGCATCTGATCAATATATTCTATTGTACCTTCCGAAGTAAGGTACTCGCCGGTGGATATATCGAGGAATGCCACACCTGCAATTTTTTTATCAATATGCACTGCAGCCAGGAAGTTATTCTCTTTATGATTCAGGACATTCTCATTCAGAGAGACTCCGGGAGTAACAAGCTCAATAATTCCTCTTTTAACAATTTTCTTTGCAAGCTTCGGATCCTCAAGCTGCTCGCAGATAGCCACCCTCTGCCCTGCTCTTACCAGGCGCGGCAGATAGGTATCAAGGGCATGATAAGGAAACCCTGCAAGTTCAACAAATTGAGCCGATCCATTAGCCCGGCGCGTGAGGGTAATCCCCAGTATTTCAGAAGTCCTGATCGCATCTTCTCCGAATGTCTCATAAAAATCACCTACTCTGAAAAGAAGTATCGCATCAGGATGCTTGGTCTTGATGTTATAATACTGCTTCATCAGCGGTGTTTCTACATACTTATGAAAGTCAGACATTGGAAATGCAATATGATATTTTGGTTATTTTTTAATCACATGGTTCTTAACAAAGATACACTCCCGGTAATATTAATAAAAGAGTTTTTGAATTTTATTAATATTTAGAAATGATTTAAGAAAAGTCTTTGTTTTTCTTTCCCTGCTTTACCGCTGGCGAGGATTTGTAATCCGTGTCATCACCGAATTTTTTTATTGAAACTTCAGGTAGAAATCTTTTGTGAGGTTAATATACTCTTTCGTGAATTCATGTCTTATGCCATGTTCAATGGTGAGGAATTTTTCTGACATCTTCATTCGATCCCGGGTAAAGGTCAGGATTAACCTTCTGATTTCTGAAGTAGGCAATGGCTTTATTTTCAGTATATTATTACAATAAAGCCCATATTTCTGAGCTTCGGCAATAAAAATATTTCCTTCAACGTAGGGCATTATTAGCTGCAAGCGACCCTCATCTTCCATGAGTCTTGAAACACCTTTTAATATTTCATCAGAAGTTAATGAATCGTTGTGTCGTGTAGCCGATTTCCGGGGATCAGGGTTCTTCAGGGAATCGGTGAAATAAGGTGGATTGGTAACTATCAGGTCGAATTTTTCTTCGCCCGGATAATAATTCTGAAGGTCAGTGTGTTCAACTTTTATCCTGCTGCTCCACTTGCAAAGGCTGACATTATCACATATCTGGATAAACGATTCATTATCCGGCTCAATGGCTACGATTTTAGCATCGCTTCTTTGAGCGAGCATGATTGCAATAAGACCTGTACCCGAACCTATATCAAGGATTTTTTTTACACCGGAAACATCAGCGCTGGCTCCAAGTAGGACACCATCAGTTCCCACTTTAAAGGCAGACTTATCCTGGTGGATTGTGAATTGTTTAAAACTGAAATAATGATTTGCCATTGTCAGAACTTTTCATTCACCCCCAGGCCAAAAAGTGCAAAATCGTATTTTACCGGGTCTGCAGGATCGAATCCCCTGAGAACTTCTGTCAATTCTTCAACAGCTTTCCAGTCATTCATCTTTCTGGTTAACAAACCGAGGCGCCTTGCAGTATTGCCGGAATGAAGATCTAACGGGATATAAAGCATTGAAGGATTAATTTCTTTCCATATACCGAAGTCGACACCATATTTATCTTTCCGAACCATCCATCTGAGAAACATGTTCAATCTTTTTCCGGCTGCTCCTCCCATAACATCGGCAAAGTGTTTCTCATTTCTTGATGCATGGGGAAGCGAGAAGAAGACTGAGCGCAGGTGAGACAAACCCTCTTTTAGTGATCCGCCTGCTTTAATTCCCTGAAGCATAACCTCTTCCATACTATTATAGTTTGAATAGATATGCCTGAGCCCTTTAATAAAGTATACAAAATCGGTTCTATTGAAAGTCCTGTGAACAAATCCCGATAGACTGTTAAGCTCATTTTCACCGGCTGACATTATATACTCATAAGGAGTATTGCCCATTAATTCAAGCATTAACCGGCTGCTTCTCAAAATCAGATCTCTGCGTCCCCAGGCAATGGCAGCTGTCAGGAAACCGGAAATCTCCCTGTCGCGGCGATCTGTAAAACTATGTGGAATGGAGATAGGATCGTGAATAATAAAAGAAGGATTATTATACTGAAGATATTTTTCTTCGAGAAATGCTCTTAATTCACTTGCAGGAATGTTGTTATATGATCGTTTAAGACCCATTTACAATAAGTCCGTCTTTAATCTGGAGTATCCTGTCCGACATGCCGGCAAGCTGGCGGTCGTGTGTAACAATAATGATAGTTTGGCCAAAGGTGTCCCTGAGTTTAAAGAATAGCTTATGAAGTTCATTCTTATTCTCTGTATCGAGATTGCCGGATGGTTCATCGGCAAGAATTACTGAAGGATTATTTACCAGGGCACGGGCAACAGCTACACGTTGTTGTTCTCCACCACTGAGTTCTGAAGGTTTATGTTCGAGTCTTTCAGTAAGGTTGAGAAAACCGAGGAGTTCAGTCGCCCTGTTTTCAGCCTCGATTTTACTTTTACCGGCAATATATGCAGGAATACAGACATTTTCGAGAGCTGTGAATTCAGGAAGCAGCTGATGAAACTGAAAAACAAATCCTATATTAATATTCCGGAAAGCGGCAAGAGTTCTTCCTTTGAGACGGCTTAAATCTGAATCATTATAGAAAATTGTACCGCCATCAGGGCGATCAAGCGTTCCGATAATCTGAAGAAGAGTCGTTTTTCCGGCACCGCTGGCCCCGACTATTGCGACTACCTCCTTATCTTCAATCCGGATATCAATCCCTTTCAGAACCTTAAGATCTCCGTATGA
>JAPLEB010000062.1 GCA_026391555.1 Bacteroidia bacterium
AACAGTGAAATTTTTTAATGTATCAAAAGGATTCGGATTCATTAAAGATGCAGATTCGGATAATGAATATTTTGTACACGTATCTGGTCTGAAAGATCAGATTAAAGAGAATGATGAAGTTACATTTGAACTTCAGGAAGGGAAAAAAGGAATTAATGCAGTAGACGTAAGACTAGCTTAGTTTATCTATACAAAGATTTATTATTCAAAGCCCTGCAGATCGCGGGGCTTTTTTTATACTCACTCCTGAGGACTTATCGACATAAAGACCCTCATATATTAAAACTTCGGAGGGCAAAGCATTAAGACAATGAATTCTATTGTCTTTTCTTTTCTTCTTTTTTAGCTTTTTTTGCGGCACGTTTTTCTTTCAGATTTTTCGTCGGCTCTTTCTTGTTCTTTGTCTGTTCTTTAGCTTTTTCGTGTGACATGGCTATTTATTTTAAATTAATAAAAAGGTATTCAAAGATAGAAAAATCATTCAATATCCTATATATCTTAAGATTTTGATAACTCGTTGCCTGTTATAATAAACTTCCCGCATCCTCATCCAAAGATTACAATTATAAGGTTCTTGGAATTTCCCATGGAAATAAATCAATTGGATATAATTAAAAGTATATTTGTCAGCAAATATTAAAATAGATGAATAGTTTTAAATCCATAACATCATTTCGCCTCATTAAAAGGTTAATTGTAAATGAATGAGAATGGTGTTGTGTATCGGATAAGGTATGACCGTTCTCTGGAAAAAAAGAGAGCGGTTTTTTTTGTGTTAAGGTCAGATAAAACGTTAGGTAAATATTATGAAAACAGAACGGCCACAAAAGCAGGGATTGTACCGGCAGGAATTTGAGCACGAGAATTGCGGAATCGGATTTGTTGCACACCTGAAAGGGAAAAAATCTCATTCGATTATCAGGCAGGGGCTGGATATTCTCACAAACATGACACACAGGGGAGCAGAAGGTGCCGACAGTAAAACAGGCGATGGCGCAGGTGTGCTAATACAGGTTCCACGCGATTTTTACCTCATTCAGGGCTATTCACTTCCGCCAGAAGGTCAGTTTGGAACAGGACTTGTCTTCTTTCCTCAGGATAGTTCTGATGCGGCAAAATGCCGGGAGACCCTTCTCAATATTATTAAAGAAGAAGGGGTCAATCTGATTGGTTTTCGCGAGGTCCCACGCGATAACTCAGTCATAGGCGAGATATCCCGCACTGCTGAACCGGATATTCTGCAAATTCTTCTGGGAGCTGATATTCCACAGGAAGATATTGAACGCAAACTATATATTATCAGGAAGCGGACTGAAAATATGATCCGTAACTCGGACCTTAAACAAAAGAGTTTTTTCTACATCCCGAGTCTTTCCACAAAAGTGCTTGTATATAAAGGTATGCTGACATCTATTCAATTGGGAGAATACTTCCTTGATCTGAATGATGAGCGTCTGCAAAGTGCCATTGCCCTGGTCCATTCCCGGTTCAGCACCAATACCTTTCCAAGCTGGGATCTTGCCCAGCCCTTCAGGATGCTTGGACATAACGGGGAGATCAACACAATCAGGGGGAACCGCTTCTGGATGGAAGCAAGGGAATCAATCCTTAAATCTGATAAACTTGGCGATCTTTCAAGATTGTATCCGATTATTGAACCCGATAAGAGTGATTCAGCCTCTCTCGATAATGTACTGGAATTTCTTATAATGAGCGGAAAATCACTTCCTTACGCAATGTCGGTACTCATTCCTGAGTCGATAAATGCCAAGAATCCAATATCCACAGAGTTAAGGGCTTTCTATCATTACCACTCAACCTTTTTAGAACCATGGGATGGACCTGCATCACTTATATTTTCTGATGGCCGTTACATAGGTGGAATGCTCGACAGGAACGGGCTACGTCCATCAAGATATGTCATAACAACTAATGATCTTATAGTTATGGGATCAGAGGCCGGGGTGCAGACATTTGCCCCGGAAGAGATTAGGGAAAAAGGACGGCTGAAACCTGGGAAAATGCTCCTTGTTGATACCAAAGCCGGCAAAATTTTCTATGATGAGGAGCTTAAAGCTAAACTTGCCGGGGAATTTCCATACGGACAGTGGATTCAACAAAACATGGTTAATCTCGAAGAGATTGAAACAGGTCACCAGGAGACACCTGAAATGGGAGATCAGTATAATAAATATATAACTTCCTTCAATTACTCAATGGAGGAAACTGACAGGATTATCAGGGAGATGGCCGCAACAGGAAAAGAGCCTATTGGTTCAATGGGTAACGATGTACCTGTTGCTGTTCTATCAAGAAAGCACTACAGGTTGTTTAACTATTTCAAGCAGTTGTTTGCCCAGGTAACAAACCCTCCTATCGATCCTATCAGGGAGGAGCTGGTAATGACTCTTTCAGGTTATCTGGGTTCGTTGCAACAAAACCTTCTTGAAACATCACCCGATCACGTTAAAATGGTGCGGTTCAGAAATCCTGTTATATCCAATACCTGCTTCCAGGTAGTTAAAAACTTAAGATATAAAGGATTTTCAGCTGCAAACCTATTATTGCATTTTGATGCCCGTAAAGGCGCTGAAGGATTGCAAAGCGCTGTGGAACAATTATGTATTGATGCAGAAAGAGCTGTTGATGAAGGGAAAAATTATATCATCCTTTCCGACCGCGGTATTAATGAAAACATTGCACCAATACCATCTTTACTGGCTGTATCTGCCGTGCATCACCACCTGATCAAAACGCGTAAGAGGATGCAGATCGATATTGTCGTAGAGTCGGCAGAACCACGTGAAGTAATGCATTTTGCTCTTCTTTTCGGCTATGGAGCAAGCATAATCAATCCCTATATGTGCTTTGCAATCATTGACAAACTGGTTAAAGAAAAGGCAATCCAGCTCGATTATCAGAAAGCAGAAGAGAACTATGTCCATTCTGTCAATAAGGGAATCCTTAAGATAATGTCAAAAATGGGGATCAGTACACTCAGGAGTTACCGGTCATCTCAGATATTTGAAGCTGTCGGCATTCACCCCGATGTAATTAACAAGTACTTTCCCGGTACAATCTCAAGGATCGGGGGTATTGGAATGAACGAGATAGCCGGGGAGGTTTTGATCCCACACAGGAAAGCATTTATTGAGGAACAACAATCCGGAATATTTACCGAAGGAATCTATTCTTACCGAAAATATGGAGAACATCATGCATGGAATCCGGAAACCATTTCACTACTTCAATGGAGCACTAAGACAGGTGACTATAATAAGTTCAAAGAATACAGTAAGCGGGTAAATTCCGACACAGCAAGTCCGGGATTTATAAGGGGATTGCTGAAAATGAAAAATAGCCCGATCCCACTTGATGAGGTTGAACCCGTAGAGCAGATAATGAAGAGGTTTGTTACCGGGGCAATGTCCTATGGTTCCATCAGCCGTGAAGCTCATGAAACAATTGCTATCGCCATGAACCGCATTGGTGGCCGCAGTAACACCGGTGAAGGTGGTGAGGACCCGGTACGGTTCAAACCTCTCGAAAACGGCGACAGCGTAAGAAGCGCCATTAAGCAGGTTGCAAGTGGCCGTTTTGGTGTAACAACCGAATACCTTGTTAATGCTGATGAGATCCAGATAAAAATTGCCCAGGGTGCAAAACCTGGAGAGGGCGGACAGCTTCCCGGACATAAGGTTGATAAGATTATTGCTAAAACAAGATACTCAATACCGGGTATTACGCTTATCTCTCCGCCACCACATCACGATATCTATTCAATTGAAGATCTTTCGCAACTTATCTTCGACCTTAAGAATGTCAATCCAAAAGCAAAGATAAGTGTGAAACTGGTTTCCGAGAGTGGCGTTGGCACTATTGCTGCAGGTGTTACCAAAGCTGGTGCAGACCTCATCACGATAAGTGGTTATGAAGGGGGAACCGGGGCTAGCCCATCATCATCAATTAAACATGCAGGATTACCGCTTGAACTTGGTCTTGTCGAGTCACAGCAAACCCTCGTTATGAATAACCTGCGCAGGAAGGTGGTACTTCAGGCTGACGGACAACTAAAAAGTGGAAAAGATATAATAATGACTGCATTAATGGGAGCTGAGGAATTCGGATTTTCTACAAGCGCTCTCATTGTATTGGGTTGTGTGATGATGCGCAAATGTCATCTAAACACCTGTCCTGTTGGCGTGGCCACACAGAACCCCGAACTAAGAAAACGGTTTAAGGGAAAAGCCGACAACCTTGTTACTTTTTTCAGATTTTTAGCAGAAGAGGTACGTGAATACCTTGCCGAACTGGGTTATAGAAAAATGGATGATATCATTGGACGGCTTGATCTCCTGGAAAGAAACCCGGAGATTGATCACTGGAAGATAAAAAATCTCGATCTTACCGGATTGCTTTTTTTGCCAAAAGAATCAGCAGTAAATGCCATGCATTGTGTTGATACACAGGATCATAAAATCGAGCATGTTCTTGACAGAGAATTGATTGCAGAGGCTGAAAAAGCTATTTCAAAAAAACAACCTGTTGTAATCCAAAAACCGATCCATAATACCGACCGGACTACAGGAGCAATGCTATCAGGCAAGATTGCGATGCTATATGGATCAGAAGGACTACCTGACGGAACTATCAAATGCAGGTTTAAAGGATCAGCCGGTCAGAGTTTTGGAGCTTTCCTATCACCTGGAGTTGAACTTTATCTTGAGGGTGATTCAAATGATTACCTGGGAAAAGGGCTCTCCGGAGGAAGGATTATTGTTGTCCCTCCTTCCGGCTCAACTTTCGAACCAGATAAAAACATAATCATTGGAAATACAGTTCTTTATGGAGCAACAAGAGGCGAAATTTATATCTCAGGGGTTGCAGGTGAGCGGTTTGGTGTGCGTAACAGTGGCGCTAATGCTGTTATTGAAGGAGTCGGGAACCATTGTTGTGAATATATGACAGGAGGACGGGTGGTTGTGTTAGGCACTACCGGAAGCAACTTTGCCGCCGGCATGAGCGGTGGAGTTGCATATATTTTAAATGAAAAGGGGAATTTTGATTATTACTGCAATATGGGAATGGTCGAATTATCGCTTGTTGAAGACTATGGTGATGTGAATGAACTTACTGAGCTAATATCGCGTCATTATCAATTTACCATTAGCAAAAAGGCAAAGATGATTCTCGATGATCTTAACAAATACCTTCCGATGTTCATCAAGGTTATCCCTTATGATTACAAAAAGGTTCTTCAGGAACAGAAACTTGAAGAGATCAGGAAGAAAATAGCTGATGTTGAGATCGATCTTGAGATTAGCGCAAGTTAAGGCGGAAGACAAAAGACAAAAGACAAAACGAGAAACGATTATAAAGGGATATTATGGCTGATGTTACCGGATTTTTAAAGATAAAAAGGAAGGAAGCTGGAAACAGACCTCTGCACGAAAGGATTTGCGATCACAGTGAGGTTGAGCAGACACTGAATAGCGAAGACAGGATGCTCCAGGCATCAAGATGTATGGATTGCGGTGTTCCATTTTGTCACTGGAGTTGCCCGGTTGATAATTTGATTCCCGAGTGGAATGATCTGCTTTACAAGGGCGACTGGAAAGGCGCATATATGAGGCTGACAGCAACAAATAACTTTCCTGAGTTTACAGGAAGGATATGCCCTGCAAGCTGCGAACATGCCTGTGTACTGAACATCAGCCAGGAGCCTGTAACAATACGGGAAAATGAAGTTGCAATAGTTGAAAAAGCATTTTCTGAAGGTTACATTAAGCCTGTTCCTCCAAAAAACCGCACCGGTAAAAAAGTTGCAGTGATCGGAAGTGGTCCTTCAGGAATGGCTGCTGCCGATCTCTTAAATAAAACCGGGCACCTGGTAACCCTCTTTGAAAAGGACGAAAAAGCCGGCGGGTTATTGAGGTATGGTATTCCCGACTTTAAACTGAGCAAGGCAACAATCGACCGGCGCCTTGACCTGATGATAAAGGAAGGTCTTATTATCAGAACAGGAATAAATGTTGGCAAAGATATTTCAGGGAAAGAACTTCTTGAGCAATTTGATGCAATCTGTATAGCAGTAGGGGCAACTCATCCCCGCGACTTAATCGCAGAGGGAAGGGAACTTGAAGGCATTCATTTTGCCATGGATTTTCTTACTCTTCAGAACCTGGTTAATTCCGGTCAGCTTACCGCTACCGGTAACCCAATAAATGCTGAAGGTAAAAAAGTTCTTGTTATCGGAGGTGGAGACACTGGATCCGATTGCGTAGGTACTTCTATCCGTCAGAAAGCTGAAATGGTAACACAGATCGAAATTCTTCCGAAACCACCTTTAACCCGCGCGGATAATAATCCCTGGCCGTATTATGGAAAAGTATTGAAGACATCCACCTCACATGAAGAGGGTTGCGAAAGATACTGGAGCCTCTCCACAGTAAAGTTTATTGGAGCAGATAATCATGTAACCGGAGTTGAAGTAGAAGATGTCGAATGGAAGAGCAGGGATGGATGTCTTATTATGGAAGCTATTCCGGGAAGCCGAAGAACAATTAATGCTGATTTGGTATTACTTGCAATGGGATTTGTTCACCCGGTGCCCGATGGATTGCTGTCAGAACTTGAGTTGGAGCTTGATCAGAGAAAAAATATAAAGGTTGATGAAAACCAATTAACCAGCAGTCAAAAAATATTTGCAGCTGGCGACTCGGTAAGTGGGGCAAGTCTGGTTGTAAATGCCATAGCTTCAGGCAGAAAAGTAGCGAAAGAGATTGACATATTTCTTAGAAAATCCTAAAACTTTTTGTTTCAGAATTTTCGGTTCAATAATTTCAACTCCAAGTGCAAAATTTATCCTGAACCCAATCAGATTAAACAATCAGGATAGTTTTATAAAAATGAAATCCCTGGTGTCTCCTGGCACCAGGGATTCGAGAAATAACAATTACCTGATTATACTTATTGTTCCTGACCTTGGTTCAGATCCATCGTTAAGATGAAGAATATAATGATATGAATCTGTTGGTAAGGGTTTCCCTTTAAATGTACCATCCCATGGATTTGCAGAAATGTTTTTAGTATTGAAGACAAGTTTACCCCACCTGCTGAATACAAAGACTTCTGCCTTCGGAAACAGGTCAATACTCTTTATCTGCCATGTGTCATTATGTCCATCTTTATAAGGAGTGATTATCTCAGGTATCATAATGCACTTTTCAGAACCAATAAAACCAACTACAACATCAAGTTTTGCAGCACATGCATTCGTGTCGGTAACAGTTACTGTGTAGGTCCCGTCAGAAATATTAGTCCGGTTTGCAGTTGAAATTCCTTCTAACCAAAGCATACTATATGGTTGTGTTCCACCGGTTATGGTAAGTGAAATCCTCCCGTCCTTAACACCCGGACAGGAAGCATCTTCTTTAGTATAAGCAAGTGAAAGCACAGCCGGTTCGGTAACAGTAGCCGAAACATTTGCTGTACAGAGGCTGGCATCACGAACTGTGATTGTAATTATTCCAGATGCAAGGCTGTTAAATGTACCGGAAGACTGATATGCTCCACTATTCAAACTGTACTCATAAGGTGAAGTTCCTCCCGAACCGGTTACAGTGACAGATCCGTTTGTAAATCCGAGACATGAAACATTAGTCTGTGTTGCAATACTTCCCGCGAGAGCCGCTAACGGTTGTGTGATAGTTACTGCTACATCGAATGTACAACTGTTTGTATCCTGGATAGTAAATGTATAAGTCCCTGCAGTTAATGTTCCAAATATACCTGAAACCTGGTATGAACCCGCTCCCATCTTATAAAGGTATGGAGATGTTCCTCCCGAACCGGCAACTGTGACACTTCCCGTATTGTCGCCAAAACAGAGAACATCGGTCTGAGAAGTAACTGATCCACCTAAAACTGCAGAAGGCTGAGAAATTGTTACACTCACAATAAATGTACTAAGAGCAGCATCCCTGACTGTCACAGAGTAGATTCCGGCAGTTAAGCCACTGAATGTACCTGATGACTGATAAGTACCTGCACCGAGTTTATAATCATATGGTAGTACTCCTCCGGATCCAGATACTGTAAAACTACCAGTACTAAGTCCGAAACAGGCTACATTTGTCTGGGCAGTAACGCTACCTGAAAGTACGCTTGCAGGCTGGGTAATTGTAACAGGTACAATAATAGTACACATGTTGGCATCCTGAACAGTAATATTATATGGTCCTGCAATCAGAGTACCAAATGTTCCGGAGGCCTGGAACGTTCCGGCGTCCAACTTATACTGATAAGGAGCTGTTCCGCCTGATCCGGCTACTGTTACACTACCATCGCTGCCTCCAAATGTCGATGCATCTGTTTGAGATGTAATGCTTCCTGATAGAGCGGAAGGTTCAGTAAGAGTGACTAATAATGACACTGATGAACAAATATTGGCATCTGTAACAATTACAGAGAATGAACCTGCTGCAAGACCTGTCTGATCTTCAGATGCAGGAATAACTCCGGTGCCGGTCCATGCGTAAGTATATGGACCAGTTCCTCCGGCTGCCGTGATATCTATTGCACCAGTTGATGAACCATTACATGATATGTTAGTCGGAATATTTGTAACAGTCGGTATGGCATTAACTATTACTGTGACTGATTTTATGTCATAGCAACCAGTAACCGGATCTGTACCTTTTATATAATAGGTACCTGCTGCTGTTATTGCCGGTGTGGCATAAGCTGAAGTTGCCGGTGCATCGGTCCAGTAAGTAAAGGTCAGGCCTGCGGTACTACCTGCTGTAACAGAAGATGTAGTGATATCAACTGTTGCCGGTGAACAGACTGCTGCAGGGTTAGTGATTGTAACTGTTGGTATTGCATTTACTGTAACAACAACAGGCTTAATATCAAAGCATCCACCTGCAATAGATCCTTTAATATAATAGGTTCCTGCATTCGTAGTTGCAGGTGTTGCATAAGAAAGTGTAGCTGCTGCATCGGTCCAGTAAGTGTAGGTAAGTCCTGCTGTGCTGCCAGCTGTCACTGCTGCCGCTGTAAGATCAACCGTTGCCGGTGAACATACTGCTGCCGGATCAGTGATTATTACTGTCGGCGCTGAATTTACAGCCATCGTAACTACATTCGATGTTGCCGGGCCACCGCTCTGGCATGTCTCATTTGAAGTAAGAACGATTGTTAATATATCGCCATTAGTTGGTATGTATGAGTAAGTTGCTATACCTGTGCCAACTGCTGTCGCACCGTTGTACCACTGGTATGCCGGTGTAAGACCGCCGTTAGCCGGGGTAGCTGTGAAGTTAACTGTAGTACCTGCACAAACCGGGTTGGCATCTGCTACTATCGATACACTTACCGGAAGGACAGGGTTAACTGTCATCGTAACTACATTAGATGTTGCCGGGCCGCCGCTCTGGCATGTCTCACTTGAAGTAAGAACGACTGTTATTATATCGCC
>JAPLEB010000155.1 GCA_026391555.1 Bacteroidia bacterium
AAATACTTTTTTGTCTCCGAATTTCCCCAGCAGATATGAACCCATTAAGCAGCCGGCAGTACGGAAAATAAAGTAAAAACTTGTTGCATAACCGGCATCCGCCAATGCAATCCCCAGGTGTTCCATGAGCAGCTTTGGTGCGGTAGTATTTATTCCGACATCCAATCCTACATGAGCCATTATCCCAAGAAAAAATAACAGAACATACTTATCCCCCATTAGTGCAAAACACTCCCTGAAAGAGACTGCTTTTCCCTCAACCTTTTCCTCTTCAATTTTAGTACTGCCTAAATACAACAGGGCAACAATGGTAATTGCAGCAAATCCCGGAAAAAGAATCATCCTCCAATCTCCGAACTTCAACACTGCCCATGCCGCAATGACAGGTGCAATGAAGGAAGCAATTGCTTTTATAAACTGCCCAAAAGTAAGTGTACTGGACCTTCTGTCTCCGCTCACAATGCTTGCTATCAATGGATTTAAAGATACCTGCATCAATGTATTTCCTATACCTAACAATACAAATGAGAGGAGCAGAATGGAGAAACTATAAAGAAAAACCGGAAGGATCAGAGAAGGAACTGTAACTATCAGACTTAGCAAAACAGTGTTTTTTCTTCCTATTTTATTCATAAGCAAGCCGGTTGGCACTGACAGTACCAAAAACCAAAAGAAAACCATTGATGGCAGTAAATTTGCCATGGTATCTGACAGATGAAAATCGGCTTTCGCGTAGTTTGTTGCAATACCCACGAGGTCCACAAACCCCATTGTAAAGAATACCAGCAATAAGGGTAATAATTTGAAAATAATCTTTGAATCTTTCATAAAATAAATATTAAATATGAGGCTATGCAATATCTATTCGTATATGCTTTTCATCTGCCAGGCTTCAAGTGATTTCAGCTCGCTTTCCTGTCCCTGGGAACGGATTGAAAAACCAATACTGTCATCACGGCTCGGATACACTCTGACGGCAACGCATTGCTTACCATTGGCAAATACCTCCACAACGCTTTTATCAATGAATATCCGGAGTTTAAGGGTCTCATCTCTTTTCAACACAAAAGAGCCTGTCTCGGGTCCCCTTTGCCGTACATCAGGATAAAGAGAAGAAAATGAGGATTCGATGGTAATCAGACTTTCTCTTACCGCTTGTACAGAAGGGACCGCGGTTGCAGGCCGAGGTCTTCTTTCTCCCTGTATTCCTGCTATTTCTCCGAAACGATAATCACGTATAAACAATTTCCTTATTAGCCGGAAGTTTCATTGCCGCCACTTTCTGATATTCTCCGCGTAATGATTCAATGTCACCGGCAGGTTCCTGACCTATTTCATTTTTACCAATCAATGTCAATTTTCGGGGAAGAGTAAAAATCTGATTCCATTCGCCGGTAGGTTTTCCAGGGTTCATATTAAATATTATAATTACATTACCCTTCCCATCAGGCGTTGCTGATGGTGCATGAACTCCGGATGGAATTGCAGGTCCGAAATTGTACTTGCCACCCTGTGTTACGATGAACTTATCATTCTTTTTGTCATAATCTCCCAACAAATACTGCCCCCCACTCATGTGACTAAAGAAATTCATTATATAACGGTCGCCAATCGGCCAGAAATAGGGACAGGCATAGTCATCGTTGATCAACGTAAACCGGTCATTTTCAACAAATTCATGAACATACTGCCAGTTTGCCAGATCTTTTGACCTAAAGAGATAACTTGTTGCAACCTGTCTTCCTCCGGGTCCCTTTGGTGCCCTGCCGGCGGATAAAGCGTAATAAATGCTGTCTTTCTTCCAGATACATGGGTCGAAAACACTATAAGGTAATGGGAACTTTGCTTCAGTTCTGAGAGGGATAGCTGCCCTATCGGTTGTAGTTTTTTTCCAGTTAAGGAGTAATGGATCATCCGAGATTGCTACCATGTTCCCAACCTCAGTACCATGGTACATAGTAATCACACGGTTGCCATCCACCAGGCTGCTTCCGGAAAAAACAGCACGTTCCGGACCCGGGTAGATAGCATACGGAAGATCTTTCCAGTGAATCAGATCTTTACTTATGGCATGTCCCCAGTGCTGACGTGGATCTTCAGGGGGATAACCCTGATAGAACAAATGCCAGTTTCCCTGCCAGTAACATAATCCGTTAGGATCATTCAAGGTACTTTCGGGACTGACAAAATGATAGACAGGACGAAACCGATCGTTAGCTTGTCTTTTACGGGACTCTGCGAAACGGATCATCAGAGGATTTGTCTTCAGCTGATTTTCCTGCTCAGCCAATATATTGGCAAATACAAATTTGGGAACTTTTGAGGTATAGTCTGGAGAGGATAACTGTCCTAAAGCCATTCTCTCCGTCCCAATTAAAGTTAAAAGAAGTAATACTGTTGCCAGAAAATAAATTAAATGACTTTTTTTCGTTTTCATATGCTTTTTATTATTATTTTATAAATTCAACTTTCGTATAATAGGCACTACAAAGTTTTTTACCCTCATTATCGAGGAACCAGGTCTCAATTTTATTAACTCCGGCATTAAGTTGAACGGCGAACTTCACTTCGGTTTGTTTGGGAGAAGTTTTAACAGTATGGTCAAAATTACCAATTTTCAACTCTGCCTGAGAAATAGGAATTGCCCCGCTCTCTTTATTATTATTAAGAATAGATGCATTTAGTGCAAGGGCAGACAAAGGATTCCATCGATAGAGTGTAATTTCATATTTCCCGGTAGTTTCTACCTGAATATCCCAGCTTCCTATACGGTCGCCAGCTGACAAATTATTAAAATTGTCGGCATACGAACCCTGCCAATCTGACGAATAGAGAATTAGTGGATTTTCTTTTCCCGAACCAATATGAATATATCTTTTTATAAGGTAATTTGGAAGTACTTCATCTTTCCATTTATTATAGTAGTTCTGCATTGTTTTTACAATCTCAGGATATTGACCTGCTACATCAGTTATTTGGCCTGGGTCAATTGACAGGTCATATAACTCAGTATCTTTTACCAGTCTCCAATGCTTCCATAATACTGCTTTATTCTCTTTTGGCTTATATGGATTTTCATATTCAACAACAAGCATACGATCATCTAATTTATCCACTTTCCCGGTAAGAATCGGTGACAGAGAGACACCATCAAAATGAGCATTTTCGGGATTCTTTAAATTGCATAAATCAAGCAATGTCGGTAATATATCCTGTACCTCGGCAAGCTCACTTATATCCCTGGGTTCACCCAGGTTACCTTTAGGCCAACGAATAAAAAATGGCACCCGGTGACCTCCTTCATAAGGGCTTGTCTTGTGGCCCCGCATTCCGGCATTAAAAACATCATAACCAGTAGCGGTCCCATTATCGGTCATATAAATTAAAATGGTGTTTTCAGCCAGGTTTGTTTCATCAAGAGTAGTAAGCAGGCGCTGCATATTTTCATCGATATTGGCAATTTGTCCAAAAAATTTGGAGACAATCGGTGTCATACCTTTTTTCAGGTAAGGATCAGAATATTTGTCATCGCATAAATTAGGAACATGAGCAGCATTGGTTGCGAGGTAAATAAAAAAGGGTTTATGGTCTTTCCCTCTGTTCTTGATATAATCAATAGTAAGATTGAACCAAACATCGGTGCAATATCCTTCATATTTTTCATATTTGCCGTTATGCTCAAATGTGTCATCCCAATATGTACTTACCATATTTCCAAAATAATCAGCATTAGAAGTTATTCCCCATGCACCATGATGAACAGTCTCATCAAATCCTCTATCCTGGGGGCGATATGGATAACTATCGCCCAAATGCCATTTGCCAAAATGTGCGGTTTGATACCCTGATATTTTAAAAATGTCAGCCATTGTAGGCAGATCTTCCCTTACCATTGAACGACCCATACATACTGCAGTGGCACCATTATCCATAGCATCACGACCGGTAATGAGTTGCCCTCTTGTAGGCGTGCTCATGGGTGAAACATGAAAATCAGTAAAACGAATGCTTTGATCATGAAGTTTATCAAGGACAGGAGTTTTTAATACCGGATTGCCATGAACAGATAAATCACCATAACCCTGATCATCTGTTAATACAAGAATAACATTTGGATGAGAATCCTTTTCCGCAAGAGGATTACCTGCCAAAAAAGAACATATAGTTCCTGTACTTGTAATGGTTGTCATAAAGACCGTTGAGAGTATTATTGTCATAATTATTTGTTATTATTTCTTCCATTTATTATCAAGTTTTCTTTTGTTTCAATATCGCTTAACCCCATATACTCTGCCAAAGTTGGCACATTGTCAGTTTTGGTCATCAGGGGTTTTGGATTTTCTACAAAAGCAGCCTGCCTGTGGTTTTTATTTAGATCAAGAATATGGGCATCCAGCTGTGCTGATAATTCTTGTAATTTTTCAGGATTTTGTTTTGACAGATCAGTTTTTTCACCCAAATCTGTTTCCAGATTATAAAGTTCATTTTTATCACCAATTCGAACGAGTTTCCATTTGCCCTGGCGTACACCTCCCGTTCCGTAGTAAAGTATATCATGAGGAGATTTAGCGCCGGGCCTGCCAAACAACAACGCAGAGATATCATAGCCATCAATAATACGATCGTCAGGTATACCGGCGCCGGCAATGCCTGCTAAAGTAGGCAGAATATCTATGGTCGCTCCAATTTCAAATGTCATACTATTGGCTGAGATTCGACCTGGCCACCAGGCTATTGTTGGAACACGCTTATGTCCTTCATATTCCGGACCGCCTTTCCCGCCACGCAATGGACCCATTGAAGTCCCGTTGCTCCCCCCGTTATCTGAGGTAAAAAATACCAGGGTATTTTCAGACAATCCCAGCTCCTTTATAGTAGCCAGAATTCGTCCTACACTACCATCGACCTCCTCAACCTGGGCACGAAAAACGTTTCCATCGGCTTTTTCAGCTCTTTCGTGTAACGTGTAACGTGGTTGATGAACGTAGGCGTGTGGTACATAAGCAAAAAATGGATTGTTCCGATGACGTTTAATGAAGTCAACTGTAGCATCGGTAACGGCATCGCACAATAAGGCCTGGTTCACTCCATCCGGGATATACGCCACTACCTTATTGTCTTTCATAAATGGCAGTGGAGGCCAATTGCGTTTGGTATTTCCGGGCCACATATCGTTAGAATATGGTATGCCGGAATACTCATCAAAGCCCTGCTTAAGCGGGAGAAATTCAGGCTGATCACCCAAATGCCACTTTCCAAAACATCCGGTTGCGTAGCCTTTTGACTTTAATATTTCAGCAATAGTAATCTCTTTCGGGTTTAATCCGCGTTTGTCTGCAGGGAAAACGACATCCCCTTCCATTCCCACACGTTCGGCATAACAACCAGTCAGAAGAGCTGAACGCGATGGTGTGGATGCTGTTGAACTGACATAAAAATTGCTAAACACAATTCCTTCCTTCGCCATTTGGTCGAGATGAGGTGTTTTGTTTTGGGTCGATCCAAACGGGCCGATATCTCCATAGCCCATATCGTCGATAAAGATGAAAACAATATTAGGCAGTTTGGAGGATATGGAAGTTTTGTTACTCTTAGCAAATACCGTTGAGTCTGCTAATAATATGGATGCAAGGATTATGGTATTAAAATGTCTCATTTTCTAATTTTTAACTATATTATTATTTTAATAGGGATTCGCAATTTTGGATTTTGAAGACGGCTTTCTGCAAATTTGGGATAATTAAAAATACGCACCATCTCTTATGATTTTCTTTTCGGATTGTGGAGAAGAAGGCTTTTCGTAAACAGGGAGCCATTTTTTATGTTGGGCAATCACTTTAGCATATTCCGGTTTAGCTGCCAGGTTCGTCCACTCCCATGGATCCTTTTCGTGGTCATACAATTCCTCTGTTCCATCGCTATAATGTATGTAACGCCATCTTTCGGTGCGTATAGCATGGTTGCCACGCCCCATAGTCATTATTGCAGGTCTTTCCCATTCGGTATCAGGATTTTTCAGTAAAGGAACAAGGCTTAAACCATCCAAATCATCTTTCTTAGGAAGATTAGCCAGTTCTATCAAGGTTGGATAAATATCAAGAAGGCTTACAGGTCGGTCGCAACGTGAACCGGGTTTTGTAACGCCGGGAGCCACAATTATAAAAGGTATATGAGTTGATTTTTCCCAAAGGGTAAATTTAACAGCGCTGCCTTTATCTCCCAGATGGTAGCCATTGTCACTCCATAATACTATAATTGTATTGTCCGCCCGACCAGATTCATCCAGTTTTTTAATTATTCGTCCAACCATCTGGTCAGCAAAATCAGCAGCAGCCTGGTAACACTGGACCATTCTTATGTAACTTCCCGGGCTACCCGGTTCGGCTTTCATTACATTTTCAATAATAAAATGTTCCCTGTTAGCCATCTGCCTGGCGATCTCTGGTACATCATCCAGATCATTGGCAGGCATCTGGGGTAACAGGGTTTCATCAAAGGGATAGCGCTTAAATGTTTCGGCATCGGCATAGAAAGGCAGGTGAGGTTTGAAGATTCCGGCTGCAAGGAACCGGGGTCTTTGTAGTGGTGTATCCATAACCTTTTCACACCACTCTATCATTTCCTCATCCACCATCTTACCATCGTATTGACCCCAGTCATAAGCGAGATTGTTCAAGGGCTTCTCCTTTTCTGTGTATCCATTCAGGTTAATACCTCCTGCAGGGGGGCGGTCATTGACGAACGGACGCAGGTGTTCAAAGGCAGGTTTGTCCGGAATATCAGCCCGGGTGATACCGTGATGAAAAATCTTCCCGGCGCCATAGGTCTCATAGCCGTTCAGCATGAAATAGCGGGAAAGTGTAACCGCATTTGGCATGAGTTTTGCCCACGCGTTATTGTTATCATAAACGCCACTGTTATGTGGATATATTCCTGTCATTATCGCGGCGCGTGATGGGCAACTAGCTGGTGCAGCGCAGTAGGCCTTACTGAAAAACATACCTCTGGAAGCCAGACGTTCAAGATTGGGCGTCTTAATCGGGTTGCTCTTATCAAAAAGTGTAGTCCAGTCGTTCATGTCATCGATTGCTATGAACAGGATATTTGGTTTCTCCGGGGCACGTTTCATGGGCCCGATCGCAGAGCTAAACATACAAGCCAATAGGATGGGTTTTAGTTTCACAGTTGCAACTTATTATTTTACGACCCCACGAGGTCTGATATTAACAGGGTTATTCAGTTCTTTGTCAATGTCATTCATATAATTCAGAAGTTTTTGTACAATTTCAGGATGATCCTTTGCGACATTCATTTTTTCACCAATATCATTCTTCAAATCGTATAGTTCGAGGCTATCCACTTTCAGTCTATGTAGTTTCCATTGACCTGAACGTACAGCCATGAGATCGTTTTGCTTATAATAAAAGAATTTATCATGAGGTGTATGAGTGGAAAAATCGGTCATATAGACCACCATTAATCGGTTTTGAAAGATCATGCTTCACCGGGGGTAAAAGACCACCCCTAAGTTAACATCCATTTTTGCTTCAATTTTACCATAATTTGCAGGGTGATTTTACAAAGTTATTTTTTTAGTTTGTTTCTCCAAGTAATAGTAGTGATGTTATCCCAGAAAATATAGCGAAGACTTTATACAAAAAGGGGAAAACTGAGATCAATTTTGTATAATAGAATCTTAGCTCAAATATTGCTCCAATCAAAGCTCTCGTTGAGGGATTGTAGTCGAGCGCATTTTCAACCAATAGCCTATTTGGGACAAAGAGGGGGAAGAAGCATAAACATTTGTAATTATTCGAAGAAATACAAACCAAGCTGAATATCAAAAATAGATTAATAATAGCTTCAATTATTATGGCCTTTACTAAAACTGTTTATTTTTACACATCAATTTGGTGAATTACCAAACTATGAACACAAAATTATTCAGGATACAACTTCTATCATACCTTTTGATTTTTTTACCTGTCTCTATATTTTGCCAGCCCGTTGATTCATCTTCTTTTAAAATAAATTCCCGCCTGAGTTTTTATTCTTTTGAGAAGAATGGCGAGCTCCTGATCCATGTGCCTTCCGCTTTATCAAATAATAATTTATCCATCAATATAAAAGTTGGTGAAGAAACTATCGCTTCATGGTATGGGAAACCGGGCAGAAATATTTTAAGGTTACCCTTTTCACTCAACCTGGCACCCTCTGTTTATAATATTGAAGCCAGAATCGCTGTAACAGCCAGACCTGGAGTAATATACCTGGCAACAACAAACCTGATTGTTCTTTCCCATAAACCAAATGAAGTAAAAACAGACAGGCTCACGGGAGGATTGATAGTGAGCAGGCGGCAGTTTTTCCCATTCGGATTTTACTGTTATTCACCTGTTTATCCCACTCTGCCTGAAGAAGAGATTGTAAAGGGTTTTAATATTATGTCTCCATACCAGAAGATCATTCCGGAGACTCTTAATGAAAGAAAAGCCTACATGGATCGTTGCGCTGAACTTGGAATGAAGGTAAATTATAACCTGCTTTCAGTATCAGGTGGAGGTGGTGTCAGTTCGAAAATTGAAGGCCTAAGTGATGAAGAAAAGAGAGACCGCCTTATTGCTGAAATTAAAACCTTCATGGACCATCCTGCATTGCTCGGCTGGTATATTGCTGATGAACCAACCGCTAATAACATATCACCTGACCAGTTGGAGGAGATTTACCAAATCGTAAAAGAAAACGATCCGTGGCATCCTGTTTCAATAGTATTTATGGCCCCGTACCTCTCTTCTGGAATATATATCAATTCTCTCGACATTGTGATGGCTGATCCCTACCCAATACCTGATAGTCCGGTTACTATGGTCGGAGATGTAGCAGGTCAGCTACATGCAGAATTTAAGGGTAAGAAGCCTGTTTGGATAGTCCCTCAAGCCTTCGGAGGAGGAGAATGGTGGGGCCGTGAACCTACTATCCAGGAAATCAGATCAATGACATGGCAGTCTATTATCAAAGGGGCCACCGGGATACAATACTTTGTACGACAAGGTCTTAACTATTTCCCGAAATCGGCGGCAACATGGAGTGTATGTGGCAGAATGGCGATGGAAGTTGCTGAATTGACACCCTGGCTCCTTTCAGATGAAGAGACATTACCTGTAGAATCATATTCAAAGAATATTATTGTCTCCTCCAGACTTCACAATGGTCAGCTGATTGTAATGGCAGTCAACAAAATAAATGAACCGGCCGGTGCGGTTATCAGGATAAAGGGAGTAAATAACGCGATTGGCAGATTATTATTTGAAAACCGTTCAGTTGCAGTTACCGGTGGATTGATAACAGATTATCTGGCTCCTTTCGGATCGCAGGTTTATCTTATCGATATTAAATCTGAAAAGCCGGTTTTAACTATCTCAAATACAAACCTTATTAAAGATCCCGGCTTTGAAGATGTTACCAGTCCGGGAGTACCTTCCGCATGCTATGCCCGTCCGGGAGGCGACAGGGGAGCAACATATTTTCTTGACACAAGGGAACATTATGAGGGAAATCATTCTGTTAGGATTATCACCCCGGAAGACGATAAAAGTGTTTCGCTCAGGTTCTTTCCATTTTCTGTTAAAGCCGGCGCATCCTACACAATTTCAATCTGGGCAAAATCAGATCCTGAACAGAGATTTTTCATGTTACCATATAACGAAGATGTTCGTCTAAACGGTAAAAAACAGATGCCACAATATGTTGAAATATTATTGGGTGAATTCGGACGGGCCAGATTTGTGCCCGATAAAGAATGGAGGAGATTTGTTACATTTGTTACAATTCCGGTTGATACTTTGGCTTCATTCAAGACCAATCTCATACTTAAGATGCCCGGGCAGGGTGTTGCATGGTTCGATGAGGTGAAGGTTTTTGAGGAAAAAAGTGAATAGTGAATAGTGAATAGTGAATAGTGAATAGTGAATAGTGAATAGTAAAAAGTAAAGAATATGAAAAAAACAATTCTATCTTTTATAACTGTTTCAATTTTAATTATTTATGGTTGTGCAGAAAAGAATGAAAACATTAACTACAAGGGTAATCCCGGCCCATTAATACAGAATGCCTACATTAAGTTGCCACTTGGGGCTGTTAAACCAGGTGGCTGGCTGAAATCGCAGCTCGAAGCCCAGGCTGCGGGTCTCACCGGAAATCTTGATGATTTCTGGCCAGACCTTGTCAAATCGGCTTGGCGCGGTGGTGAAGGAGAGGCATGGGAACGTGGTCCTTATTTCCTCGATGGTCTTGTTCCTCTTGCATATATTCTGGATGATGGCCGTCTTATTGAAAAGGTAAAAACATGGATTGAACCAATCCTTGTAAGCAGCAGCGATACAGGCTGGTATGGTCCTGCTAAAAACAAGGACCGTTGGCCACTGGCTGTCGCGAATAAAGTGCTTATGCAATATTATGAGGCTACAGGTGATAAACGTGCAATCGTTGTTCTGACGAAGTACTTCAGGTATCTTCACGACACACCACCCGACTGGCCCGATAAAGAGTGGCGCGGAGTACGGGCAATGGAGAATGCTGTTACAGGTTACTGGTTATACAGGCAGACAGGCGAACCATGGATACTTGAGACTATTGAATCGATACAGAAAAACAGTTCCGACTGGACAACCTATTATGAGAAATTCCCGTGGGATTCTACTGCATCAGCCGGTGAAAAGATACCAATCAAGGGCCCCGAGGGTAAAACAGCTCATGTTGTAAATAATGCAATGGCAATTAAATATCCCGGATTATGGTACCAGCAATCAATGGATGAAAGGTTCAAAAAGGCTGTTTTTTCAGGAATTGAAAAATATGACCTTAACCATGGTCAGGCAGGAGGAAGATTTTCGGGCGATGAACATCTCTCTGGAAAAAGTCCCGCCCGTGGGACTGAGTTATGCTCGGTGGTGGAATTTATGTTTTCACTTGAAAATCTGTATGAAATATTCGGAGATTATAAACTTGCTGACAGACTTGAGCTTCTTGGTTATAATGCGTTACCAGGGACAACCACTCCCGATTTCTGGTCGCATCAGTATGACCAACAGTCTAACCAGGTACTGGTTTCAGTGGCCAAAAGAGACTGGAGATCAAATAGCGACTATTCCAATATATATGGTCTCATGCCAAACTATGCATGCTGCCTGGCAAACATGCACCAGGGTTGGCCCAAGTTCGTTGAAAGCATGTGGATGGCAACAAACGACAATGGACTGGCAGTAGTAACTTACGGGCCATCAATTGTTAAAGCCAGAGTGGCTAAAGGCAAAGAAGTGACAATTACCGAGGAGACTGATTATCCTTTTAACGGGTCTGTTAAGCTCACAATCAGCACGAAAGAGTCTGTCAGATTTCCGATTGATCTGAGGATTCCCGGGTGGGCCGATTCAGTAACCATAAAATTTAAAGGCAAAACAGTGCATGTGAAAGGCGGTTCAAATTATAAGATTAAAGATAAATGGGAAAATGGCGATCAGATCACTGTGGAAATACCGATGGAGATACGTGTTGAAAAAAGGTATAATAATTCATTATCAGTGCTGCGCGGCCCACTCTATTTTTCATTAAGGATTGATAAAGAATACAAAAGTGTAAAGATCAACTATGACAATTTTAGTTACAAAGGGAGTACCGATTGGGAGATTTACCCGAAGAGTGCATGGAACTACGGACTCTTAATAGATAAGGAAAATATTATGCGGGGATTAAAATTCACAGAAAATCCTGTCGGT
The DNA here is from genome assembly GCA_026391555.1 of Bacteroidia bacterium. GTDB lineage: Bacteria > Bacteroidota > Bacteroidia > Bacteroidales > VadinHA17 > LD21. Next base: position 11,775 of record JAPLEB010000155.1, read on the forward strand.
AAGTATCCATTTTCTGATAAGGGTGACATGATCTGGTCGGCTGATTCTGTTAAATATTTTGCATCAACCGGTGAAGCACCCGTTGTCATAACAGCCCGAGGTATTAAGATCCCGGAGTGGACTTTAAAGAACAATTCGGCAGATGTTCCTCCGTTAAGCCCTGTTAAACCTGTGGGAGATCCTGAGATAATTAAACTTGTCCCTTATGGATGTGCCAGACTAAGGATTACAGAATTTCCTGTTATGGATATTGTCCTTATGGAAGATTTAATGAAACCCGGAAAATAAAAGAACTGACACAGAGGATTCGCTGGCGCGGATTTACAATCCGTGCCAAGTGTTAATAATAAACGTAAGCTTCGGATTTTCATAGTTGCCCTGTTTTTTCCTTAAGCCAATTCTGTTCATCATCAGAAAGAAAAGGACTTAGCTTTTCATAAACTTCGGCATGATAAGAATTGAGCCAGTCAATCTCTCTCCTATCAAGCAAAGCAATGTCAATCAAAGATTTATCGATATAACAAAGTGATACAGTATCAAATTTCAGGAATTGTCCGAATTCCGTCTCTTCATCTTCATAACAGAGAATCAGGTTTTCAATCCTTATCCCATATTCACCCTCCCTGTAGATTGCAGGTTCATCAGAGATAACCATTCCTGGTTCTATAACAGTATTTGAGCCGGCAGAGGAACCCGGACCAATATTCTGTGGACCTTCATGCACATTAAGGCAGAAACCCACGCCATGTCCTGTTCCATGACCGTAATTAAGACCATTCTCCCACAATGCTTTACGCGCCAGAATATCAAGCTGGTTGCCCCTTGTTCCAGCCGGGAACTTTGCCATCGCAAGATTTATCATTCCCTTCAGAACAAGCGTAAAGTCCTTTTTCTGTTGTGATGTTGGTTTTCCAATGACAATTGTCCTCGTAATATCAGTTGTCCCATCAAGGTACTGGCCTCCGGAATCTAACAAAAGAATACCCTCCTCCCCTATTACTGATTCCGTTTCAGGTGTGGCTGAATAATGCGGTAATGCTCCATGCTCCTTCCAGGCTGCAATAGTTGAGAAACTTGGTCCCATATAGTTTTCCTGTTCAGTCCTTAGATCATTGAGTTTGGAAGCTATGGAAAGTTCAGACATTTCAAGAGAATCAAAATTATTCTCAAGCCAGTAAAAAAACTTAGTCAATGCTATGCCATCTTTCACCATCACTTTCCCGATGTTCTGAATCTCGATTTTATTTTTAACTACCTTAAAACGCGTCGGAATACTAACATCTTCCAATATTTTCATCGCCTGGGGGATAGAATTAAACAGGAAGGCAGAAGTTGTTCCCGGGGTAATCAAAATTGTGGAATCGGTCGACAAAGCAGATAACATACCCGCTATCTCTTCATAAGGCAGCATCACGATATCAAGCTTGTCGAATTCTGAAGCAAGTTTCAACGGGATCTTATTCTCATCTGCAAAAAGCAGGATTTGCTCTTCACCGACGATCGCGAAGGATGTTAGTAACGGGCTGAATTTAACATCGTTTCCCCTGATATTAAGCAACCACATTATATCATCAATCGAGGTAAGAAGGTGATAATTTACATTCAGTTTCCTCATCTGTTCACGAACCTCAGCGATCTTAAGTGCCCGCTCCTTTCCGCAGAATACAACCGAATGATCAAATGCCAAAGACAACGGCATTGGAGGTCTGTCAGTCCAGATTTCAGTAATCAGGTCCGATTCGCTGTTTATTGTAACATTTCTCCCTTCAAGTGCTTTTTCAATTTTCCTCAGTTGCTCTATTGAATGTATCCTTCCATCTAAGGCTATCCTGCTGCCCGGTTTAATGTTTTCATGAAGCCACCCGATAAAATCTTTCCTGTCCGACAGAACACCATTCATCAGAACAAACCCCAAAGTTCCAAGTTGATTTTCAGCCTGGATAAAGTAACGGGAGTCGGTCCATAGTCCGGCAAATGAATCAGTTATAACGACAGTCGCCGACGATCCGGTAAACCCTGTAAGCCAGGTGATCATCCGCCAGTGATCAGGAATATTTTCCCCAAGATGAGGATCAGTGGAAGGAATTATGTAAGCATCAATGCTGTTTTCTTTCAAAGCAACCCGAAGGAGGGCCAGCTTCTCAACAGTAGGATTCATAAGTTTTTTACCTCATTAACAAGATTCTGCAGAGTACCCTTTGCATCACCGAATAACATTCTCGTTTTATCATTAAAAAAGAGCATATTCTCAATAGCTGCATAGCCTTTTCCCATACCGCGTTTCATAACGATAATGTTTTTTGCATCACGTGCCTTGATTATTGGCATACCATAAATAGGACTCGAAGGATCATCTTCTGCAGCGGGATTGACAACATCATTTGCTCCAATAACTACAAGCACATCGGTATTAGGTAAATCAGGATTGATTTCATCACTCTCGATAAGCTGTTCATAAGGCACATCGGCTTCAGCAAGAAGTACATTCATGTGGCCAGGCATGCGTCCGGCTACAGGGTGAATAGCATATTTTACCTCAACACCTTTTTCTTCCAGAAGCTTATCAAGCTCATGACAGGTATGCTGAGCCTGGGCAACAGCAAGACCGTATCCCGGAACAATAACAACCTTCTTTGAATAACTGAGAAGTACGGCAGCATCCGACAGGGATATCTCCTTGATGATACCACCGGCTTCAACATTCGATTGGCCGCCGCCACCGAACACTCCCACAATTACATTCAGCAGTGAACGGTTCATAGCCTTGCACATTAATATTGTAAGAATTGTTCCTGCTGAACCTACAAGGATACCACCGGTAAGCATAGCCTGGTTGTTATAGAGAAACCCTCCCATTGCAGCAGCAACTCCTGTAAATGAGTTCAATAGCGAGATAACTACAGGCATATCAGCACCTCCTATTGGCATGACAAACAAAACACCGTAAATGATAGCAATTACGAACATTATATATATTAATGGTGTCAGTTCACTGCTGTACCGGACATCACGGGTCATAATGAAAATGATAAAGCCAATCAGAATAGCAAGAATTGTCAGGTTCACATATTTCATTGCCTTAATCCTCATATCCCCTATCCAACCGTCAAGTTTACCGAAAGCAATCATACTTCCTGCCCAGGATACTGTCCCTATCATCAATCCGAGAAGAATTGCCAGGACATGCCCGTTAGCCATGCCGCTTTTTGCTATCAGTTCCGGGCTGACATGAGGGAACTCCATTATTGAGATAAGGGCCGCTGCTGCTCCACCCATACCATTAAAGAACGAGACGAGTTGAGGCATGGCAGTCATTTTTACCCTTTTGGCTATCACCCAGCCAATTACTGTTCCTGTTCCTATTGCTGCAATGATCAGTCCGATGTTTCCTATCGGTTTGCCATCCTTCTGATGAAACAAAATTGTTGCAATAATTGCCAATACCATCCCGATAGCCGCGAGAGTATTCCCGCGTCGTGCTGTAAGCGGATGACTAAGCATTTTCAGTCCGAAAATGAAGAGTACCGAAGCAATGACATAAGTAATCTCCAGTATTGAGATTCCGGCATATATTTGAGTTAATTGGTCCATATAGTTGATCTTTTTTTTCTCAGGTTATCTACTTTTTCTTCTTGAACATTTCCAGCATCCTGTCGGTGACAACAAAACCGCCAACAACATTCAGTGTTCCAAGTACTACTGCCAAAAACCCAAGTATCATTGCTCCTGTAGTTTCAGCGTGCCCCATAACTATTATAGCTCCGATTATTACTACACCGTGAATAGCGTTTGCACCCGACATAAGTGGAGTGTGAAGAATGGCCGGAACATGGCTGATCACTTCAATACCAAGAAATATTGAGAGGATCACAATGAAAATTGCCTCCCTGTGCAATAAAAAAAATCCTAAAACATTTCCCATGATATAGATTATTTAATATTAAGCATTTGCTTTATTCTCTTACTAATGTACTCATTCGCATGCACTGCAGTCGTACCGTTAATAATGTCATCCTGCATGTTAAGCGCCAGATTGCCTTCTTTATCCACCATTATCTTCAACAGGTTGATAATATTGCAACCGAACATTTTGCTGGCATCGGCAGGCATATCGGAAGGGTAATCTGATTTCCCGATAATAATTACCCCGTTCACAATTATTTTTCTCCCGTTTTCTGTCAATTCGCAGTTGCCTCCCGTTGAAGCAGCCAGGTCTACAATGACAGATCCGGGTTTCATGGCATTTACTGTTTCTTTAAGAAGGAGAACAGGAGCTCTCAACCAGGGGATCTGAGCAGTGGCTATAACAACATCAGCTGCAATAGCACGTTGTTGTATCAGATCCTGTTGTTTCTTTTTAAACTCTTCGGTCTGTTCAACAGCATATCCACCGGCAGTAGCATCTTCTTTTGAGCCTTCAACTTCAATAAATTTTCCTCCAAGACTTTTAACTTCCTCTTTTACAGCTGATCTTACATCGAATACCTCAACGATGGCCCCAAGTTTCCGGGCAATTGCAATTGCCTGCAATCCGGCCACTCCGGCACCCAAAATCAGCACCCGTGATGGTTTAATAGTTCCGGCCGCAGACATGAACATCGGGAAAAACCTTGGTAATAAAGATGCTGCCTCCAGAACAGCTTTATAACCCGATACCGTAGCCATCGAAGAGAGGATATCCATAGACTGGGCTCTTGTTGTTCTTGGAACCAGATCGAGTGCCAGAACTGTCAATCCATGAAGACGGGCTTCATCGAGCCATTTGCTGTTTTCAACCGGATTTAGAACTGAGCACAACACCTGTCCATCCCTGAAAGAATTGATATCATCTTCCATAGGAGGATTTACAGATAACAACATTGCAGCTCCCGAAATAACCTCTTTTCGTCCAGCAGTCAGCACACCGGCTGCTTCGTAAGACTTATCAGGAGCAAAAGCCCGTTCTCCGGCACCCAGTTCAACTAATACATCAATGCCCATCTTTTTCAATACGGCGACTTCACCAGGGAGAATGGCTACTCTTTTTTCAGTTCCCGCTTCTTTCAGGATGCCTATTATCATAAGTTTGGAGTTTGGAGTTTGCAAAGTTAAGTCAAAAAAAGAAATTTCTTAACCAGAAATTGTTTGCTTCATTTCTCGAATGAATGGCTTTTGCCCCGCCCCATCCATGGCGGCCACCGGGGTAAAGCATAAATTCAAACGATTTCCCTTCATCCTGTAACCTTGAAATGAGGTATATGGAATTCTGAATATGAACATTATCATCCATATCTCCGTGAGTCATATATAATTTCCCCTTATAGTTTTTAGCAAATGTAAGAGCCGATCCATCTTTGTACCCTTCAGGATTATCCTGTGGTGTATCCATATAGCGTTCGGTATAAATATTATCATAAAGGCGATAATCGGTAACCGATGATCCTGCAAAACCGTGTGTCCAGTAATCTGCACCTTTTGTTAATGCAAGGCAAGTCATGTATCCGCCATAAGAACTTCCTGTAATACCCATCCGTGTGCTATCAATATAAGGTTTTGTCCGTAACCACTTCACTGCATCTTCATAATCTATAATCTCCCATTTGCCCAGACAGCGATGGATATAATCAAGCCCTTTCCTGCCAAATTGACCCGAACCACGGTGGTCAACAGTAATTGTGATAATTCCATTCTGGGAGTACCATGAAGGGTTGCTTCCAGGCCACTTATTACTGACATTCTTGTAATCAGGACCACCGTAGATTGTAAAAACCACAGGATATTTTTTTGATGAATCAAAATTTACAGGATATGTAATAATTGCTGGCATACTGAACAATCCATCGGATGTCATGATCTTAACCATTTCGGCTTTTGAGTTTTTCGAAGCGTCAAAAGATGGCTGATCAAACTTATATATCTCCTTAATTATTTTCGCGTTTTTGTCGAGTGATAAAATCGAACCCGGACTTGAAATACTATTCCATGTATCGATGAAGTAAGTTCCTTTAGGTGAAATACTTAAACTATGAGTTCCATCTCCTTTTGTTATCTGAAGAAGATTTTTGCCATCAAGTTCCACCCTGAATGCATGAACATCAGTCGATTCAGTTCCGGTTGCAGAAAAATAAACTACTTTAAGATTTTCATCCACCCTGTCGATGCCTGTTACCCTGAAGTTGAAATTTGTCAGTTGGGTAATGAG
>JAPLEB010000063.1 GCA_026391555.1 Bacteroidia bacterium
TTCTTTGCCTGGGAAAAACTGGATTATGTTGATAAGATAAAGAAGGCTTTCAAACTCTAAAAATGGTTTGAGGTACGGGGTACGACTGTCGCATGAATCCTGAAGCCTAATGCCCTTTCAGAACGATGCTTTAACAATCCTTGCAACATTATCGGAACGTCCAAGGGTGTAATAGTGAATACCCGGAACACCCTCCTTTATCAGTTCTTGCGATTGCATGGTTGTCCAATCAACTCCTACTTCCCTGGCTTCCTTGTCGGTTTTGCATTTTTCTACTTCCGTCACCAGATCGTTCGGAAGATCAATATGGAATGCCTGGGGTAATAATTTGACATCATTAAGAGCAGATATTGGTTTTATACCGGGAATAATCGGCACCGTGATCCCCACCTTCCTGCACTCATCCCTGAAACTGAAAAAAATACGGTTATCAAAAAACATCTGGGTAACAATATAACAGGCTCCCGACTCAACCTTATGCTTAAGGTTTTCAATATCTATCTGCCTGTTCGGCGCCTCAAAGTGCTTTTCAGGGTAGGCGGCAACTCCTATGCAAAAATTTGTCGGTGAGGTATCTTCAAGAGACGATTCAAGATACTTTCCATTATTCATATTGTTGATCTGATTTACCAGCTCATAGGTATTTGTGTGGCCATCCTTCTCTGCTATAAACCGGCGATCCCCTTTTTGAGGGTCACCACGCAGTGCCAGCACATCATCAATACCAAGAAAATTCATTTCAATAAGAACATTCTCAGTCTCTTCCCTGGAAAATCCGCCACAGAGAATATGCGGAACAACAGTTATATTGTATTTATATTTTACTGCAGCAGCTAACGCAATAGTCCCAGGTCTGATGCGGACAATTTTTTTTTCAAGAAGACCATCGGGTCTCTCATGATATGTTGTCTCATTCCGGTGCGATGTAAAATTTATATATGCCGGATTAAATTCAATCAACCTGTCGATGGTAGTATAAATTCTTTCAATGCTATGCCCTTTAAGCGGGGGGAGTAATTCAAAAGTGAATAACGGCCCACTGGCATTTTTAATCTTGTCTATAACACTCATTATATTAAATTCATAAGTTAGGAGCAAGCCATCTGGCTGCTTCTTCAATAGTCATATTTTTACGTGAAGCATAATCTTTCAACTGGTCAGGGGCTATCTTTCCGATATTAAAATAGGTTGATCCGGGATGTGAAAAAAAGTAGCCGCTAACTGATGCGGGAGGTACCATTGCAAAGTTTTCGGTGAGTGAGGCTCCAATCTCTTTTTCTGCTCCGAGAAGATCAAACAGAACCCGTTTTTCAGTATGATCAGGGCATGCAGGATAGCCAGGTGCCGGTCTTATTCCCTTATACTTCAGCTTTAGCAACTCATCAATCGGAAGTTTTTCCTGAGCTGCATATCCCCAGTATTCCCTTCTTATCTCTTCATGAAGCCATTCGGCAGCAGCTTCAGCAAGGCGGTCGCTCAGTATCCTGATCATTATTGTTGCATAATCGTCCTCTTTGTATTTATCAAGTGCCTCATTATCAAGAGCTGCACTTACAACAAAAGCTCCGATATTGTCAGTTAATCCTGATGTTTCAGGGGCAATATAATCTGAAAGTGAAAGATTGGGGACACCCTTCTCTTTTGGCTCCTGGTTCCTTAAAAACCTGAAGACCGATTTTATTTCCTTTTTACTTTTATCTGAAAATACTTTTACATCATCTCCTTCCGAAACCGCAGGGAATAATCCAAACACCGCCCGTGCTGTCAGAAGCTTCTCATCAATAATCTTCTTCAGATAAATCAGAGCATCTTCAAATAGTTTCTTCGCCTCAGCTCCTTTCACAGGATCATTGAAGATTGCCGGGTATTTGCCCGATACCTTCCATGAATAGAAAAAGAAGGTCCAGTCGATGTATCCGGCAAGCACATTAAGATCAATTTCATGCAAAACATGAAGACCGGGTTTTACCGGTTCAAACAGCTTAACAGTCTGCCAGTCGGTATTATATTTATTCTTTCTTGCTTCACTTAACGAAAGATGATTCTTTTCAGTCTGACGGGAACTATGGTCTTCTCTCATCTTTTTATACTTATTTCTTATAGCAGATACATATCCGCTGTTATCTTGCCGGAGCAGAGATGAAAGAACACCTGCTGCCTTCGATGCATCCTTAACATGAATAACGGAATTTGAATATGCAGGTGCAACTTTTACTGCTGCATGAATCTCCGAGGTTGTAGCTCCTCCGATAAGAAGGGGAATTTTGATTTTTCTCCGTTCCATTTCAGCAGCAACATGAACCATCTCTTCAAGTGAAGGAGTTATTAATCCGCTTAAGCCAATAATATCAACGTTTTCTTTAATAGCGGTGTCAATGATCTTTTCGGCCGGGACCATAACTCCCAGATCGATTATCTCATAGTTATTACACGATAATACAACCCCAACGATATTCTTCCCGATATCATGAACATCCCCTTTTACAGTAGCAAGAAGGACACTGCCGGCCGTTTTTTTCTCCTGCCCTTCGCTCTCTTTTTCAATATACGGTGCCAGCTTCGATACAGCTTTCTTCATCACTCTTGCACTCTTAACCACCTGCGGAAGGAACATTTTTCCTGATCCGAAAAGATCTCCCACCTCGTTCATCCCTCCCATTAGAGGACCTTCAATCAATTCAATTGACCTCCTGAAAAGTGATCGTGCCTCTTCAACATCCTGCTCAATAAATTCATCGAGTCCCCTGATAAGAGAATGCTTAATACGATCCACCACCGGAAGCAGGCGCCAGGCATCTTCTTTCTCTACCTTTTTCCCCTCATTCCTGATACCCTCTGCAAATTTCACAAGCCTTTCCGTAGAATCTTTTCTGCGGTTTAGTATCACATCTTCTATAAGTTGAAGCAGGTCAGGCTCTATTTCAGTGTAAACCTGCAACATACCGGGATTAACAATACCCATATCAAGTCCTGCCTTAATAGCATAATAGAGGAATACCGAGTGCATCGCCTCTCGAACCTTGTCAGTACCGCGGAATGAAAATGAAAGGTTGCTTATTCCTCCGCTCACCCTGGCGTATGGCAGGTTCTGTTTAATCCATTCTGTTGTCTTAATGAAATCAACAGCATAGTTATTGTGTTCTTCTATCCCTGTGGCAATGGCCAGTACATTTGGATCGAATATTATATCTTCAGGCGGAAATGCCAGTTTGTCGACCAGCAGGCGATAGCATCTCTCTGCTACACTGATTCTTTTTGCAAATGTGTCGGCCTGACCTTTTTCGTCAAATAGCATGACGACAGCAGCAGCGCCGAATTTTCTTACTTCACGGGCATGTGACAGAAATACCTCTTCCCCTTCCTTCAGACTTATTGAATTTACAACCGATTTCCCCTGGATGCATTTAAGCGCCGATTCAATTACGTTCCATCTCGAAGAATCGATCATCAGCGGAAGCTTTGAGATATCGGGTTCGGCCATGACAAGATTGACAAACTTTACCATTGCTTTTTCCGAATCAAGCATAGCCTCATCCATGCAGATATCAATTACCTGTGCCCCTCCCTCAACCTGGTTTCGGGCAATAGCAAGAGCCTCATCATATTTTTCTTCCCTGATCAGTCTTGCAAACTTGATAGATCCTGATACATTGGTACGCTCTCCGATATTTACGAAGTTGGTTTCCGGTGTTATTGTAAGAACCTCAAGTCCGCTAAGCCTTGTAAATTTCTTAATATCAGGTTTTACCCTTGGTTTATATTGTTTTGATACCTCAGCTATTTTCTGAATGTGAAGTGGTGTTGTACCGCAACAACCACCAATTATGTTAACCCATCCCTCTCTCATAAAATCTTCTGCAATTGAGGCCATGCAGGATGCAGACTGGTCATATTCACCAAACTGGTTTGGCAGGCCGGCATTAGGATGAACCGAAACATAGAATCCTGACTTCATTGATAATTCCTCAACAAACGGTCTTAGCTGTTCTGCTCCCAGAGCGCAGTTCAGACCAATACTCAGAAGAGGGAAATGAGAAACGGATACCATGAATGCTTCCAGTGTCTGACCGGTTAATGTTCTGCCGCTGGCATCGGTAATTGTACCTGATACCATTACCGGCAGACGTATACCTTTTTCCTCAAAAACCGAATCGACAGCAAAGAGTGCAGCCTTGCAGTTCAGAACATCAAATATTGTTTCAACGAGAAGGATATGCACGCCTCCGTCAATCAAACCCCTTGTCTGCCCGGAATATGCTTCAACGAGCTGATCAAAAGAGACTGCCCTTGCTCCGGGGTCATTAACATCCGACGACATTGAAGCAGTACGGTTCGTAGGTCCGAGGGTGCCGGCGACGAAATGTTCTGTCGGTTCATCAGATTTTTCATATTCAGTAATTGCTTCAGCAGCAAGGCGCGCTGACTGAAGATTCATATCATAAACCTGGCTCTCCATACCATAATCGGACATGGATATCCTGTTGGAATTAAACGTGTTTGTGGTAATAATATCAGCTCCTGCTTCGAGATATTTCCTGTGAATTTCTTTTATTACTTCCGGCTTAGACAATGATAACAGATCATTATTCCCCTTCTGGAGCATCGGGTGATCCTTAAACTTATCTCCCCGGTAATCATTTTCCTGAAACTTGTGCTTCTGGATCATTGTGCCCATGGCGCCATCAAGAATGAGGATTTTTTGTTGAATAAGATGTTCCAGAGAATATTTCATTATTTGATTCCTTTTCTTCCTGTGTTAACTATAAAAACATCCATACCATGAAGTTGTTCCCGCAAAGTGTAAAGTCTTTCCAGATTCACAACTCCGATCACGTATTTATTAAATTTCCCGCTAAAGTATTCCGACACTTCCTCAAATCCAAATAATTCCCTGTCCTTTTCATCTTTATACCTTAAGTATATCTCCAGTTTGTGGTCGCGGGTATAATTTGAGACCGTTCCCTGCTGAAATTTTTTATATTCATACCTGTAGCCATATGAATTTGCCGAGATATCAGAAAGCACAGCACTTCCTGTTGCATGCCCTCCAGCTCCTTTCCCGCTGAAGAATTGTTTATCGGCAAAGGCAGCTTCCGTAATTACTCCATTATACTCATTATCTACGTTATAGAGATATTTGTCTGCCGATATAAACCTTGGAAGAACAAAGCTCGTTATTGTATTCTCATTTGTTTTACCTACATACGGTACAAGTTTGATCTTAAATCCTTTTTCTTTTGCATATTGGATATCAAATTTTGATATTGTATTTATCCCGTAATGAAAGACTTCCTCCGGTTTAAGAAACATTCCGTAGGCATGACCCGTAATGATACACAACTTGAACTTTGCGTCCCAACCCTCAACATCAAGAGTCGGGTCTGATTCTGCAAAACCCTTTTCCTGAGCCTCTTTCAAAGCCACAGAATAAGGCAACCCTTCATTATGCATTTTTGTCAGAATATAATTTGTGGTCCCGTTCAATATACCACGCAAAGAGTAAAGCAGCTCATTATCATAATATTCCTCAAGATTCCTGATAATGGGAATACTTGCTCCGGCAGAAGCTTCATAAAGAAGGGAAACTTTGTACTTTGCCTGCATTTCAACAAGTTCCTTAAAATGTTTTGCCACCATCATCTTGTTGGCAGTCACAACGTTCTTCCCGCTTTTCATTGCTGTAGTAACAATATTGAATGCTTCATCCGGGTCATCAATAAGCTCAACGACCAGGTTTATGGAGGGGTCATTCAGAATATCATTCTTATCGAAGGTGAAGTTCGACATCGGGATCCTTCTCTTTTTTGTGCGATCCTTAACACAGATTTTTACAATATCGGCTTTAAACCCTTTGCTGCTGTTCAGTACATCATGAAGTCCCTGTCCAACACATCCATAGCCGAATAATCCTATTTGTAATTTCTCTCTTGTCATTTCAATTTGAATTATTGTGATGATTTCCCCCAGAATTTTCTGACAGTTTCAGTAACTAATTCTGATTCTATAAGGAATCCGTCGTGACCATAAAATGAATCTATTTCAACATACTCAGCATCAGGGATATTTGCAGCTACATACTTCTGTTCCTCAACCGGGAAGAGGATATCAGAAGTAATGCCAATACAGAGAGTTTTTGCTTTTATGCTACTGAGCGCATTTGCTGTTCCCCCTCTTCCTCTGCCTGTGTTGTGTGTATCAGAGAGGCAGACCAGACAGTAGTAAGAGAATGGATTGAATCTGTTAACAAGCTTATCTCCCTGGTAAACCTGGTAAGATGAAGCTTTAAAAGCCGATATTTTCTCATCATCCGGTTCTACCTGTGTCCTGTTATAGGCAGCAGGATTCCGGTAACTAAGCAGAGCTATTGCCCTGGCAGCTTTCAGACCATTTTTACCACCTTCAGGGTCATTTGCTGCGAAACTTTGATCAGCTTCCATAGCCATTCTTTGCGTCTCACTGAATGCAATTGCCCATGGAGACTGTTTGGTACTGGATGCGACAAATACGAGCCTCATTACAATCTCAGGATACATGATACTATATTCCAGCGATTGAAATCCCCCTATTGAGGCTCCGATAACAGTATGTATATGTTTAATATTCAGAGACTTTCTGAGTATTTCATGAACATTCACCAGGTCCCTGATAGTTATCAATGGAAAATCCTTAAGCCAGGGGCTGCCTGTAACCGGATTTACTGAAGCAGGACCAGTAGTCCCATAACAGGAACCCAGCACATTTGCACATACAATAAAGTATTTCTCCGGATCAAAAAGAAGTCCCTTCCCAACCATGCCCGGCCACCACGATTCCACATCGGAATTGGCAGTGAGTGCATGACAAACCCAAATGACATTATCAGCCTCACTGTTCAACTTTCCCCATGTGTTATACACTATTTCCAGAGCCGGCAAAATTGCTCCTGTCTCTGTTTTAAAAGGTCGATTATATTTCAGTGTATCCATTATAAAACCTGTCTGAATGCCTGTTCAAAATCATAAATAATATCATCAATATGCTCTATCCCTACTGAGACCCTGAAGAGGCCTGGTTCTATCCCCACTGCAAGCTGTTCTTCAGCAGAGAGTTGCGAGTGAGTGGTTGCTGAGGGTTGAATAATTAGTGTTTTGGCATCACCTACATTTGCAAGATGACTTACCAACTCAAAGTGCTCAACCAATTTTACCGCTCTTGATTTTTTTGCTTTCAGTACAAAACTCAGAACTCCTCCGGCCCCTTTCGGCAGATATTTTTTTGCCAGTTCGTGATAGGGATTCCCCGGCAGTCCGGGATAATTTACTTTCTCCACACCAGGATGAGCTTCAAGCCATTTTGCCAGGGCAAGGGTGTTCTGAACATGCCGTTCCATCCTGAGAGAAAGAGTTTCGAGTCCCAAAAGAAGAAGAAAAGAGTTGAAAGGACTAATGGCAGGTCCAAGGTCCCTTAATCCTTCAACACGTGCTTTTACTATGAAAGCAATATTTCCTGCAGGTGAAGTTTGTGAGAATATTTCACCGAATATTTTCCCATGATAACCCTCTGCCGGTTCAGTAAAGACAGGGAAATTGCCATTGCTCCAGTTAAAATTACCGGCATCGGTTATTACCCCTCCGATACTGGTCCCATGTCCACCGATCCATTTCGTTGCAGATTCCACAACAATATTGGCGCCATGTTCAATCGGACGGCACAGGTAACCGCACGCACCAAAAGTATTATCAACAACAAGTGGCAGCCCTTGCCTGACAGCAAGTGATGAAAGCGCTTTAAAATCAGGTATATTGAAACCCGGGTTCCCTATTGTCTCAACATAAATGGCCTTGGTATTGCCGTCAATAAGTTTTTCAAATGAACCGGGATTAAGATCTTTTGCGAACCTGGCTTCAATACCAAAGTTTGCAAAAGTAACCTTAAACTGGTTGTGACTTCCACCATATAAAAATGGTGAAGTGACAAAGTTCTCTCCTTTCCTTAGTATTGTTGTCAGGGCGATGAACTGAGCTGCATGACCTGAAGAAACGGCAAGAGAAGCAACTCCTCCTTCGAGAGCAGCCACTCTTTTTTCGAAAACATCGGTTGTAGGGTTATTCATACGTGTATAAATATAACCCCCTTCTGTCAGCTCAAAGAGATCGGCTGCATGTTTTGCATTTTTGAATAAGTATGATGATGTCTGGTAAAGAGGTACCGCTCTGGATAAAGTTTCTTTATCGGGTTGATGACCTGCGTGTACCTGCAATGTTTCAAATTTTATTTTTCTGTGTTTCATAATATTAATTTTAAATTTTTACAAATACCGGATAGACAGATATAATTATCTCTTCACGACCTCCGGTGTTTAGCTTAAAAAACGAATGATTGCAAATCAAAGTTCTAACCGGCACATGCACATAGGCATGATCGGCATGATGAAGTTGTTGTGTGTCAAATGAATCGAATTCATGGTTCCCGTGTTAAATTTTTATCATCTCCCGGCTATCCGGGATTAGGTTTTGGCACCGTTCTCCATAACTGCAGGATTGGTTGCCAGGGTTTCGCAGAGCCTAATCTCTTCACCCTTCTTAATAAAAACCAAACACCCTTTTATAAGGAAGGCTATTTGATTTGTGGGGACAAATATATGAATGATTTTTAGAAATGCAAAATATTTTGCCCCCAAACCCCCTAAAGGGGGCTTAATTATTTGGTTGATTTACTTCAAATGGCTAAATTTAATATTTCGCTGCATTAAATTATTTCGGTATGAATAAAAGAGTTATAGAAAGAAATATGTTCTATGGAGCAAAAAAAAATATTTTTCTCCGTGCTTTTGAACTCCGGAACAATATGACAGTGGCTGAGAAAGTTTTATGGGAAGAACTTAAAAAGAAGGATATATTCAAAGCCAGGTTTAAGAGCCAACATCCAATTGATATTTTTGTGGTTGATTTTTATTGTCATAAATATAGACTCGCAATTGAAGTAGACGGTGAAATTCATCAAACAGAAGAAGTATCGGAATATGATGGCGGTAGATCACATGATATTGAAAAACTTG
The DNA here is from genome assembly GCA_026391555.1 of Bacteroidia bacterium. GTDB lineage: Bacteria > Bacteroidota > Bacteroidia > Bacteroidales > VadinHA17 > LD21. The sequence continues at coordinate 9,038 of JAPLEB010000063.1, forward strand.
GAATTAAAATCCTAAGATTCACAAATGAAGAAGTAATTGAGAATTTCGAATTAGTAAAACAACGAATCCTGATAGAAATCAATTCCTTAAGCCCCCTTTAGGGGGTTTGGGGGCAGTAATTTGGGGAAATTGAGGATATTCATTTACGACTTAAACATTAAAGTAATATTTACCTTACTTTTGTCTTATCAAACAATTATATGATGCAGAACAAACTTTTTATCTATAACAGCCTGTCGAAGCAGAAAGAACTCTTCAAACCGCTTCATGCGCCATTTGTCGGCTTGTATGTTTGCGGACCGACTGTTTACAGCGATGCCCACCTTGGCCATGCCAGGCCTGCAATAACCTTCGACCTGCTATTTCGATATCTGACACATCTTGAGTATAAGGTGCGGTATGTCCGTAATATAACCGATGTCGGCCATCTTGAAAATGATGCTGATGAAGGTGAAGATAAAATCGAAAAAAAAGCACGTTTCGAGCATCTTGAGCCAATGGAGGTGGTGCAGAAATACATGAACACCTTCCATAAAAATATGGAACAACTCAACACACTTCATCCTTCAATTGAACCACGGGCATCAGGGCATATCGTTGAGCAACAGGAACTTATTAAATTGCTCATTAAAAAAGGCTATGCCTACGAAACAAATGGATCAGTATATTTTGACCTTTTAAAGTACAATGAAAAATATAAGTACGGGAAGCTATCGGGTCGTGTTCTCGAAGAGATGCAGAGCAATACCCGGACTCTTGAAGGGCAGGATGAAAAACATAACTCCTTCGATTTTGCCCTTTGGAAAAAAGCTACCCCCGAACACCTTATGAGATGGCCTTCTCCCTGGAGTGACGGATTCCCGGGATGGCATCTTGAATGTTCTGCCATGAGTACAAAATATCTGGGAGATGAGTTCGATATCCATGGCGGTGGCATGGACCTTCAGTTCCCGCACCACGAATGTGAAATTGCACAATCAACTGCAGCTCTGGGAAAAGAATCAGTAAAATACTGGATGCATAATAATATGATTACTATTAACGGGCAGAAGATGGCCAGGTCACTTGGAAACTTCATTACCCTCGATGAGCTCTTTAGCGGGAAGCATAAGTTGCTCACTCAGAAATACAGCTCCATGACAATTAGGTTTTTTATCCTGCAGGCTCACTATCGGAGTACACTGGATTTCTCTAATGAAGCCCTCCAGGCTGCGGAAAAAGGACTTACCAGGTTAATGAAAGCACTTGAAACTCTTAGAAAGCTAAAACCGTCTGAATCTTCAACAGTTGATATTAAAAAGTTGAGGGAGAAATGCTATGAAGCCATAAATGATGATCTTAATAGTCCAATATTGCTATCTTTTTTGTTTGAGGGGGTGAAATATATTAATTCCGTAAATGAAGGGGTGGATAAACTTAATAGTGCTGATATCGAGTCTCTTAGAAATCTTTTGGAAACGTTCATTTTTGAAATCCTTGGTCTTAAAAGTGAAAAGGAAATTGATATTGATAAGCCTTTCATCGACGACCTTATTGATGCTATCCTAAACATTCGGCAAATCATCAAACTCAATAAAGATTGGAGTACTTCAGATAAGATACGAGGAGAACTCAATAAAATTGGTATCATTATCAAAGATAAAAAAGAAGAGGTGGATTGGGAGATTGAGTGATAGTATAGGGTAGAGGAATGTATCTCAAAGTTCCCCTCCCCGGAGGGGAACCTCTTAGAGAAAGATTTGATCCGGAACAATAAACCCACCCCTGACCCTCCGGGGAGGGGAACCTAACTTAGAAAATCTCCTTTACAGCGAACTATGATTCCTACTACTTATATAACACCCTACAAATCCACTGCTGTCATTATCGGCTCCACCCCTATTGGCGGCAACAACCCTATCCGTATCCAGTCGATGACCAATACAGATACTCTCGATACCAAAGCATCTGTGGCACAATGCATCAGGATCATTGAGGCAGGAGCTGATTATGTGAGGCTTACAGCCCAGGGGATACGGGAGGCGGAGAACCTGGCGGTCATAAAAAAAGAGTTGCGAAAAGCAGGCTTTGACACACCTCTTATTGCTGATATACATTTTAATCCGGTTGCTGCCGAAACAGCCGCACAGCTCGTTGAAAAGGTAAGGATCAATCCGGGTAACTATGCTGATAAAAGAGCCTCCTTTGAAAAAATTGAACTCACTGAAAAAAAATATAATGAAGAGCTTGAGAGGACCCACGCGAAACTGCTTCCTCTGATAAATATATGCCGGGAAAATAAAACGGTTATTCGTATTGGGATAAATCATGGTTCCCTCTCCGACAGGATTATGACCCGCTTCGGGAACACTCCATCAGGAATGGTGTTTTCTGCAATGGAATTTATAAGGATCTTCCGCGCTGAGAACTTTAATAATCTTGTTCTTTCGATGAAATCATCCGACACCACAATTATGATCGAAGCTACCAGAAAGCTGGTAGGTGTGATGCAAGATGAAGGCTTATCATATCCCCTTCACCTTGGTGTTACGGAAGCCGGCGAGGGTGAAGACGGAAGGATCAGATCAGCAGCGGGAATCGGAGCCCTTCTTTCCGAAGTGATTGGCGATACAATAAGAGTCTCATTATCTGAAGATCCTGAAAAAGAGATCCCTGTGGCAAAAAAGCTTGCCGGTTACTACCCGAGAGGAATTTCCAACACAAAACCGGAGAAACCCGTTAGTTTCAAATCTCCATCATCCAAACCGGAAATCCTTAAGAGAATAAACGGTCCGCTGGTAATTGCAAATATGACATCGTACCCTGAAATTGATTCAGACAGATACAAAGATGCAGGGTATAGTGTGAATTTATTAACAGCAGAGATAAGAAGAACCGATAGTTCTGCAGATCTTATAATTGCTTCAAAATGTCCTGAAAATATTCCTGATGATGTTTCATTGGTTCTTCCTTATAAAATATGGTTTGATAACAGGGACAACAAAAGACTATTCCCATTGTTCACTCCCGATACATTTCATGAAAGCACTTTCAGATCGGAGAAACTCAATGTTTTGCTTACCGGGTCACATTTCAATATTGAATATCTTAAAAGGCCCGATTCTGCAACTACTCTTGTCATTTTCACTTTTAATTCTGAAGAGGAGAAGTATGCAGCCGATCTCTTTCTGAATGCTCTTGAAGAAAACAACCTGAACATTAATATTGTTCTTAATCCGGTCTTCCGTGAAAATGATATTGAAGAGCTTCAGATCAAAGCCGCATCTCTTCTTGGCCGGTATGTTATTGATAAAAGAGTTTCCGGTATTTCTTTAACCAATATCGGAAATGTTGATTTCAGGGAAGTAACGGCACTTGCTTTCTCAATACTGCAATGCACCGAAACGCGTATTACACGGACACTATATTTGTCGTGCCCAACATGCGGCCGAACAAAATTCAATCTTCAGGAATCTGTAAGAAAGGTTAAGGAGGCAACCGGTCATCTTAAAGGACTAAAAATAGCTGTCATGGGATGCATTGTAAATGGGCCTGGTGAGATGGCAGGGGCCGACTACGGATATGTCGGAGCGGCTTATGGTAAGGTACATCTTTACAGGGGGACAATCCCTGTTCTGAAAAACATACCTGAAAAAGATGCAGCAGAGGAGCTTCTGAAGTTAATTGAGAATGATCTCTCTTAAGAATAAACACAGATTAATCCCTCTTTGAAATCCACCTCTACATGGAATCACCTCACCCCAACCCCTCTACATGGAATCACCTCACCCCAACACCTCTACATGGAATCACCTCACCCCAACACCTCTCCTGAAGGAGAGGGGCTAGTGCATTGAATATCTTTTAGTTACACCTTCTCCTGCAGGAGAAGGGGGCAGGGGGATGAGGTAAAGACCTATACTAATCTGTAATCGAGCTGCTTCTTCTGAAGATCGGCTTTCACAACCTCTATTTTAACACGATCACCAAGAGTATAAATTTTACCCGTTGAACGCCCTTTTATACAGTAATTTTCTTCATCATATTCGTAGAAATCATCAGCAAGCTCCCTGATATGTATCATCCCCTCGCACTGATTCTCAATGATCTCCACATAAATTCCCCATTCGGTAACGCCCGAGATGACACCTTCAAACTCTTTCCCGGTCTTATCGCTCATATATTCAACCTGTTTGTACTTAACAGAGGCCCTTTCAGCCTCAGCTGCAACCCTTTCCATCTTTGAGGAGTGATTACAAAGTTTTTCGTACTTATCCTGGCCACCTGGATTTTCTTCAGCAAGGTAAAAAGAGAGAAGCCTGTGTACCATCATGTCGGGATAACGACGAATTGGGGAGGTAAAGTGTGTATAATACTTAAATGACAGCCCATAATGACCAATATTTTCTGTTGAATAGATCGCTTTGGCCATAGATCGAAGAGCAAGTGTTTCAATGATATTCTGTTCCTTCTTGCCGGCAACCGAGTGTAATAACTTATTCATTGCTTTTGGAAGGGATGTATGATCATCCTCAATCAGCTTATAACCGAACCTTGTAATAAAATGGCTGAAGTTGCTTATCTTTTCAGGATCGGGTTTATCGTGAATACGGTAAACAAAAGTTTTCCCTCTGAGTTTTTTCCCAACATATTCTGCAACGCGCTTATTCGCCAGTAGCATGAACTCCTCAATAAGCTGATTGGCGGTACCCATCTCACGGAATTTTATTCCCAGTGGCTTCCCGGCTTCATCAAGGTCAAACTTCACCTCTGTCTTTTCAAAGGCAAAAGCACCGGAAGCAAATCTTTTTGCCCGGAGTTGCTGCGCCAGTTTATGAAGCAAAAGCACCTGCTCCTTCAAGTCGCCCTCCTCAGTATCAATTACCTTCTGTGCTTCATTATACGAGAATCTTTTATCAGAGTTTATGATTGTTTTTCCAAACCATTCATTTATCACTTCCGATTTATCGTTCAATTCAAAAACAGCAGAATAGGTTAGCTTATCTTCAGCAGGACCAAGTGAGCATATATGATTTGACAGCCTTTCGGGAAGCATAGGTACCACTCTGTCAACCAAATAGATAGATGTCGCCCTTTGTTTTGCCTCTTCTTCCACCAACGAACCAATTTTTACATAATGGGTAACGTCGGCAATATGAACCCCAATTTCCCAATTGCCATTATCGAGCTGCTTCAGTGACAGGGCATCATCAAAATCCTTCGCGTCGGCCGGATCGACAGTAAATGTTGGTATATGCCGGAAGTCGCGACGGGCCTTAATATCGTTTTCTGTGATCTCCCCGGGAATTTTTTCTGCATCGGCTTCAACCTCCTCTGTAAAATGGTATGGCAGCTCAAATTCAGCAAGAATGGCATGCATCTCTGTCTCGTGAAGACCTGGATAACCAAGAACGTTAATGATCTCTGCAACAGGATTTTTTGATTTCGGATCCCAGTCAACCACTTTAGCTACAGCTTTCTGACCCTGTAATGCACCGTTAAGTTTTGAGATTGGAATATACAGGTCGAAGGGCATATTTTTGTTATCGGGGATCAGAAATGCAAAATTGGGCATGATCTCGACCGTTCCAACAAATGAGGTCCGCCATCTTTCAATGATCTCAACGACTTCTCCCTCTGGTCTTGCTCCTTTTCTTTTGGCATAAAGCCATACTTTCACCTTATCCCCATGAAGAGCAGTTTTCAGGTTTTTAGCAGAGACAAACACATCGTCTTCAAGGTCGTCGGTTGAGATGAAACCATAGCCACTCCGTGTCATATCAACAGTGCCGGTAATATAACCACGGCTTACTTTTACTCTGTATTTACCATGATAAATCTCCTGTACCCCACCCTGTTTAGTGAGCTCCCTTAATATATCAGATACCATTTGTTTCCCAAATGTATCAGTAACATTAAGACGTTTCGCGATCTGCTTATAGTTGAAACCCTGTTCTGGGCTTTTGGTCAATGTGGCAAGTATCTGTTGGGCAAGCGTTTCCCTCGAAATGGCAGAACTTTGTTTACCCTTTCCCTTATTACTCATGATTCAGTTTTTGCGAAGGTAAGAAAATGAACCATAAAAATTAATACATTTGATATATAATTGGAACGTCATGACAGGTTTGAAATCGATCCTTTCCCATTCTCCTTCAATAGTTACCAGAAAAACCGGAAATGAATATGTTCTTGTTCCTGTTACAAATAATATAGCAGATATGAACAGTGTTTATGCCCTGAATGAAACAGGTGCATTTATATGGGAACATATCAACGGGAAAAGAAGTGTTGAAGAACTTATTGAAGCATTAACAGATGAATATAATATTGATACTGAAACTGCTTCAGAAGATGTGTTTTCATTTATTGAAAATATGAGTAAATATCTGATTATTCAATAATAGTTGAATTTGTTTTTCTGAGTTTATTATGCCACAAAAAAGTTCCAGTAGACAATGCTTGAAAATAAATGAGGAATTATAATTTAAATATTGCAGGATATAATATCAGATTTGAAAGCTCATATGACGGACCTGAGTTAATCCCTTCTGAAAGGTTTCTGAGAAATATTAGTTACGATAGCAGTTCAGATATGCTGATACGTATTCACTCAGGGTCTTTTAACCTTCCGGGAGAAGCCGAAAAGGTTTTTCATGCTCCTTACATTGAAGAGATAAATGGAATCCAGATCCATAATAAAACAAATTTCTGGAGTGTATGGAAACATCGGACAGACCTCTACATCAGAACTATCTTCCCCCTCTCCTCTTCAAAGAAAAATGCAGTATTGAAGTTTTCGCTTACAGCAAGGGAATGGGATCTTTGGGTTGATGGTGTTGAAAAAGAGATTGATCCGTTTGAGTATCCCCTCGACGGACTGATACTATATTATCTCACAGTTATTCATGGTGATATATTGATACATGCATCGGGGGTAAACAATGCCGGGCATGGTTATCTCTTCAGCGGTGTGTCAGGAAAAGGCAAATCCACAATGGCTAAGCTCTGGGATAATTGCGGGGCAAAAATTATACATGATGACAGGCTTATTTTAAGAAATACAGGAAGTGGCTACAGGATGTTTAATACCCCTGTTTATAACGATGATAAACCCCATGAATCACCTCTGAACAAGATCTTCATTATTGAGCATGGTATAGAAAATAAGCTTGTCGAGGTAAAAGGGGCTATAGCTGTCAGCCTTGTAATGGCAAACTGTATTCAGCATAACTGGGGGCATGATATTATTGCACGTCTTCTTGGATCCATATCAATTATGTGTGGGACGATTCCAACCGTCAGGCTTTACTTCAAACCCGACAGGAGTGTAATTGATCATATCCTTGAATATGAATAATTTACCCCAACCCCTCCCGCCTCGCGGGACAGGGGGTGAAAAAAGGAAGGAAATAAAAAAGGGATGGGATGAAAAAAAATAATGTAGATGAAGGAAAAAATTAAGCTATTCAGGGAATCATTGAGGCTTGCCTGGGAAAGTGCTCCGGGATGGGCATTTGCAAATATTTTCATTTCTGTTATCAGGAGTTTCCTTCCTCTGATACTGGTCTGGCTACTAAAGATCCTGATAGATAACATCACTAAAGCCGCCACAACAGGCTCAGGAATACCTTTCGATAATGTTCTGTGGATTATCCTTGCAGTGGTGGTTGTCTATTTTCTCGATGAGGCTTCGTCAGATTTCAGTAATTATGTCCGTAAGAAACAATCTCTGGAACTTGAGTTTTATATGTATGGCCTTCTTCATTCAAAGGCAATAAAACTAGACCTTATCAATTTTGAACGTCCCGAATATTTCGATTGTCTGTCGCGCGCTGCAAGAGAGGCCCCCTGGCGCCCGAATAACATTCTTAATAACCTGGTTTCTATGCTGAGAGGTCTCCTGTCTTTACTGCTTATGGCCGGTCTTATTTTAACTCTTCAATGGACACTGGCAGTACTTCTGCTTGTTGCGAATATCCCGGGGATCTGGTTACGTATCCATTATGCCGGTATCCTCTATAATTTTCAACGGCAGCAGACACCTGAAGCAAGAAAATCCGCCTATTTCAACTGGCTGCTTACAGGGGACAGGCCATCAAGGGAACTCCGGTTGTTCGGACTGGGAAATTATTTCATTGATCTCTTTAAGAAATCGTTCCTTAAACAAAAAGATGAAGAGATCAATATTATAAGAAAAAGAACGTTGATCGAGCTAATCTCTAACCTGTTTAAAGCATCAGCGCTTTTAATTACCCTGTTGTTTATCGCTAATCAAACAATAGGTGGAAAACTCTCTCTTGGACAAATGGCAATGTTCCTGCTGGCTTTCAGGCAGGGTATGATATATATTAAGGATATGTTCGGCTCAATGGCAGGACTTTACGAAGACAGTCTTTTCATAGGGGATACTTTTGAATTTCTGAATCTGAAAGAAAATGTCACGGCTGCAGAACCGGTTGTTACTCCCTACCCTTTAAAGAAAAAAATCATTGTGGATAATCTTTCCTTCACCTATCCCGGAAATAACTTCAGGACTATTAATAATGTTTCTTTTGAGATTAAAAAGGGAGAGATAATAGCTTTGGTCGGGCCGAACGGCGCAGGGAAAAGTACACTTGTCAGGCTATTATGCAGACTATACGATCCTGATTCAGGAGCAGTAAAGTACGATGACAGCGATATCCGGAATATTGATCCGGAAGAATACAGAAAACTATTTTCAGTTGTATTTCAGGACTTTATGCTATACAATCTCACAGCCGGAGAGAATATCCGGATGGGTAATATTAATGAAGAAAAGGCGGATGTAAGAGTCAAATCTTCAGCGGCTACTACCGGTGTTCATGAAATGATAACCAACCTTCCAAAGGGTTATGATACTGTTATAGGGAACCTGTTTGACGACAGTCGCGAACTCAGCTGGGGAGAGTGGCAGAAAATTGCCCTGGCGAGAGCCCTGTTCAGGGATGCCCCGGTACTAATTCTTGATGAGCCATCAAGCGCCCTTGATGCTGATACAGAATATGATATCTTCAGCCGGTTCAGGGAGATAGTAAAAGGCCGCACATCAATTCTCATCAGTCACCGCTTTACGAATGTCGGTCTGGCCGACAGGATAATTGTCCTAAATAAGGGGGCAATAGCTGAAACGGGCACCCATGATGAGTTGATGAAAAGAGGCGGTATATACTTCGCAATGTTTACAAAGCAGAGCAGCAGGTTTAGCGTTTAGCGTTTCGCGTTTCGTTTAAAAATCCATGAAAATCGAACATTTTTTAATTATTATCTCAAAATTGTTAAAATTTATTTTGTGATTACAGACTTTTTGTTTAATTTTATTATTGAAGTCAAGTGAACACAATATAATTCTGGCAATAATGAACAAGTTTCAAAGAGAGACGTTAAAAGGGAGGTTATTAAAACTCGCGACGTTAAAAAGTACCGGGGCGCCTGCAGATCTTGCTTTCAGGTTTGAGATAAGTGAGCGGAGTGTGAAGAGGATTGTTAAGAAAATCCGCGATGAGGGAACCGATATCAGCTACAGCCAATTAAGGAGATCGTATGTGACAGGAGAAAATTATCAATAATATGTTATATAACATATTGATTGTCTATTTTTTTGGCCCCGGCGTTTTTTAATATTGTATTACAGAGTCAGTGTCATTTAACGGAGCATGGGTTTTAATTTAACCAATATCAGCATTTGGATGTGGATTTGCCTGCGGAATTTTAGTGGTTACGTTTATTAAGAACCATCTAATTTTTCGGCTATTTCTCGCTGTATTTCGTGCTTAATTCACAACCCCGCCCCCGGAGAACAGTGCTAAGTTTCCCGGGGGATTTTTTTTATTCAAATGGAACCTTTTATGATCACAAGGCCATTGTCCGATATTTATTCCTGATTTGTTTTACTTTATAAGCCGCCACAACATATCCTATTATTATAGGTACAATTTGAATATATAGAAGAAAATATGATTGATGGGAAACATAAAAAGTGGATGTTTTGCTTAAGGCATTCTCTATTTGATGGAGATAGATATAGCATATACAATTATTAATGGTAATATGAGCAAGATTAATGAGGTGAGAATAAAAACAACCCATTATAATGAAACTTATAAAGATTTTTTTATTATGAAATGACTCAACAATCAAAGCATTATTGAATTTAATATTTTCCTGATAATATTTATGTAAATAATTTAATGCAATAAATAAACTTAAAGATACAAATAGGGCAATAAGAGAATAAAAAACAATAAATTGACTCCAGTTTAAGCTAAAAAACCGAACAATCCAATTACCTTCATATCTCAAATCCGGGGTAGCCAAATATGTTGTAAATAGATCAAGTGCAACAAATAAGTAATATAATACAATTAAAAAAGCAGGTGCAACCCTGGCACCCGCTTTAATGTAATTTATTACCTTAATCATTAATTAAGTGGTGCTTCAAAGCTGTTTCCGTTTAAAGTACTATCTGCACTCATTGTACCACCACCTGTTGGGCTACTGCTGTTGTGAGAACCACCGACCTGGACAGTTACGGGACCATTAACACAAGATGCCAAAAGCAGAACACAAAGACAACAAAGGAGCAGGATGCATCCACCATCGGTTTCATTCATTTCTAAAGCGTTCATTTCCTGAACTCCCATTAAATTCAAATCTAAATTTTTCATGTTAGACATAATTTAAGTTTGTAAAAATAATTAATCTGTTTTGAATAATTTGTCC
>JAPLEB010000149.1 GCA_026391555.1 Bacteroidia bacterium
CTTTGTGTCCGCCCAGGGCCGAAGTACGGCATTTATGAAGGGCATCAAGAGTACGTACCATAAAACTATTGGGATGGCACCTCTCAACAAATTGTTGTCCAAACCGATCTACGATTTGAGCAACTTCGAACTGAGGACGTGCCACTATTTCCGAGGGTACAGAGTATCCAGCGGACTATGTGCAGATGCTATGGGGCATTGGGCTACATGGAGATAGATCATTGTTGTCTCAATTTTGGCATGACCTAATAATTTCTTGATGATTAAGATATTTAATCCGTCTTCGAGCAAATGCGTTGCATAACTATGACGAAGGGTATGAAGCGATACTTCTTTTTTAATATCGGTCTTTTTCAGTGCCTCCCGCATTACCCAGCTAAGGCCTTTGCTGCTGTAGCGGCCATCGGCGTCCTTGCCGTTAAAAAGCCATATATGAGGTTTTTCTACAGCGAGATATGTCTTAAGTCCTTTGGCCATATACTCAGACAGAGGTACAATACGATCTTTCTTGTATTTGCTTTGACGGATGTGAATTGATTTTCGGACAAAATCTATATCAGATATTTTCAAGTTGCTGGCCTCCTGTGAACGTAGTCCGGCGGAATATATTAAAGCGAGAGCGATCCTATGTTTTAGAAGTGTTGGTGCTTTAAACAGCCGGCGTAGTTCCTCACGGTTCAATATTACCGGCAGTTTTGCTTCCTGTTTAAGTGATGGCAGGTTAATGGCCCTTTTGGTTTGTCCGATATGACGGTAATAGTAACGCAGACCATAGATAGCATGTTTAAAGCTGCTTCGTGAAGGAGATTTTGGGCTTAGAGCAAGGGTGGTGAGGTACTCGTTGATGTCTTCGTCTGAAATATCTTCAGGGAGCTTGTTAAATGCCAGACTGATAAGAGCTATCTGCCTGATATAGTTTTCGAGGGTACGTGGACTCTGACCCCGGAGGATAGTCTGCTGCTGCAGAGTGTTAAAAACTTTCTGAAAGCCATCAATAGTTTGGATAGCTCGCTGGACAGTTGTAAATTCGTTTTTTTTTCTCATGATACTGGACATTAAAGATTAGTAACTTAATTTTTAAGGAGTTCTTTCTCCCGTTCAGTATCATTTTACTAATTTTATCTTAATAAAGCTATCCCAACCCCGTTTTTTGGGGTGGGATTTAGTGCAACGTTGGCCGTGTCTGCCTACCTTGATTTCAAATTTACAGAAACCAAATAACCTTAACACCATGTTATGTCAATTGCTTTGAATCTAACTAATAGAAAATGAAAAACATTAAAAGAAAAGATAATGAATCTCCATTTGTGATTAAAAAATTGAATTGGAAATATCATCACATCGGTATTCCTACAAAAGAATCACTATCAGAAGAAAAGTATTTACCTCATTTAAAAATCTATGTTTCTGGATTTAATACCAGCCCCTTTGGGATAGAATGGATGAGATTTGAAGACAATTGTCCAACATCAGAATTAATTAAAACAGTTCCTCATATAGCTTTTGAAGTCGATGACTTAGACAAGGAACTGAATGAGAATGATTTTGAAATTATCTCTAAACCGGGTATCCCTTCTAAAGGAGTTAGAACTGCAATGATTAAACATAATGGAGCTCCAATTGAGTTAATAGAATTTAAAAGAAATTTATAATCTAACAAATCACCTAGTACAACAAACTATAATTAGCCCCAAAACTTGGACAACAGGTATACATGTTAGGATCTTGTAATGCCTGTTTATATTCACTGGTCTCAATCCAGCTATGTAATTCTAACCACCCTTTTGAAATGGCACAAAATGGTTTTTCATCAGGAATTTCAATTCTCAAAACTGCATAATTACGCTTTGGTATGAACTTAAGTGTTGCTCCGATCACATTTTTAATATTATCCGGCAGGCAAACCCAGTATTCATAACCGCGTAATCCTTTGGTGTGATAAGTCTCAGATACAGGAATGTCAACGCCAAATTTTCTTAATTCATCAAATATTAATTTTTTCTTTTGTATCAATTCCATCATATAATTCGCAGCATCACTTTCTGGAGTTGAGCTCACAATTCTGTAGGCAGCCACCTTCATAGGAGGTAATTCTTTTATTGAGACCCGGAGAAAAGTCTTTTCAGCAACTATCATGTCTATTTATTTTATTTTGTACACCATAAGTACATTCCCGTGCCGTATATAAAGCCTACCCTTATTTATAACAGGGTGTGCCCAGAAGGGTCCTTCTCCTTTTGTTATCTGAAATTCACTCACTATGTCAAGTTTTGAAGCGTCAGGTTTTACAATGGCAACATGACCTGATTTTTCTTCAAAAAGGTAAAGCATATCATCGGCAGAAATTATAGATCCTCTTGAGTACCATTTCTTTGTCCAGAGGGTTTTACCTGTAATCCAGTCTACACATACCCAAGTATCAGATGGGTTAGAAGTATGATTTGTCCCATACAGATTATTTCCAAGTAGGACAACTCCACCAAGCTGGGGATCAAAATTCCTGTTTTCCCAGACTACCTCAACCGAATTTCCGTCTGCAGAAAGCTTAAGTTTAAGAGCAACCCAGTTGTATCCATTTGCAATCAGAATATACCCATCCCTGTAAAGAGGAGTAATTGCATGATTCTTTCTGACATCACCTGTGGCAGCATTAACTGCAGCGTAATTAAGTTTCCATAGTGTTTTCCCGTCCTTTACATTTATTGCAGCTATATCTGTCCCCATTACAGTAATGATCATTTTTTTACCGGCATGCTCAATAATTTTAGGATTAACATATTGAGGTTCCTGATTAAGAGGTTCTGCTTCCCAGGCGACCTTGCCATCATTAATATTAAAAGCGACAAGTGATGCTTTTTTCCCTCCTGGTGACGCAATAACCATATTATCGACAACCACTGGAGATTCGGAAATTCCGAACTTTATTGGTGTGCTTTCATATAAGCTGTAATGGTTTTTTGACCATTTTATCTTTCCGTCCGATCCAACACAGACAATATCCCCGCTTCCACTGATAAGAAATATATTTCCGTTATAATATGTAGGGGTACATCTGGATCCCGTATGGTTAGTCATCCAGGCTTTGCCATACACTGTTTCCCATTTCTTTTTTCCATCTGGGGTAAGAGCGGTAAGAACATCGGAACTGTCTTTTCTTCCGGTCACATAAACAGCATCATCAGTTACCGTCGGTGAAGAATAGCCATCACCCATTTTTTCAGCTTCCCATAACATTGCAGGGCCGCCCACAGGCCACTTTTTCAGCAATCCCTTTTCATTATAAATACCGCTTCTTTCGGGTCCGCGCCATTCATAAAGCTGGCTAAAAACAGTATTAATTATGGATGTACAAAATAATAGGGATAAAAAGGATTTTAAAAAAAATGATTTCATCTTGAGTAAATTTTAATTGGTGATTAAAGTTTTATTTCTGTTATAGTATGCAAGGAGTCGATTTGCTGTACCTATATAAAATCTGATTAATAAAAACAGTCTTAAATGAAATATAGAAGAAGACAAAGATTCTTAATGCAGGAGAAATTTACCCATGCAGCACTTTGATATGCCTAGATCTTTGTTTAGAATACTTTTGGCGGTTGCCAGACAGAAAAGAATAGAATATTTAGAAGAGGCAGGGTAATTAAACCATATTTTTGGCATTCAGTTTGTTCTGATAAATCCGAATTATTAGACTGGTCAATCTGGTCTTCATCTGATGAATCATTATCCGGAGTTAACCTACTTTCAGTAATGTCAGTATCGAGTGAAATTTCTATATAATATCGCTGTATATCTAAATTAGAATGAGCATTAATCCCCTGGAAGAAAAGCAGAACTATCAATAAAAAAATTTTAAGAAATATATTCCTTCCTTTTTTCATGAGAGCAAAAGTCGCGTATATTTTAAACATTCATGCGGAAATAAAAGTTAAACTATTGTTAATTATTTGATTACTTAGAATCCTGGCTGATAGTTTCAAGTTTTCTTCACTTGTTTATAGATTTCGAACCAGATAATGCTTGAAAAACCTGCCACCGTGCAAACCATTAATTCCAGATACCCAATTTTTTCAAATTGGAACAAGTCCAGAAGAAATTGTATGTTCAGAATCAGGATCAGGAAAATAATTGCCCCGCCAATAATCCACTTAACCGCTTTATTTGGAGTCATAAGAATTTTAAAGAAATTAGTTGACCAAGAGCGGTTTGAAAGTATTACAGCAATATTTGAGACTATTAATGTAACAAACGTAAGTGTTCTGACACTTTTTTCGGAATATCCTATTTTAAGACCGATAAAATATACCAGTAAACTAATAGCTAAGATGCAAATGCCTTGCATGCAGCTAAAAATTATTTTTCTTGCACCGAAGAATGGTTCATTGATATCTTTCGGTGGTCTGGACATTACATTTTTTTCCTCTTCTTCTGCTTCAAAAATCATAGAACAGGCCGGATCAATGATTAATTCGAGAAAAACTATGTGAACAGGCCACAGGATTAGAGGTAGATCTGCGAATAATACAGGTATCAAAGATAATCCAGCAATTGGAACATGGATAGCAAAAATATAGCCCAACGCTTTTTGAAGATTGTCAAATATTTTTCGCCCCATTTTCACAGCACCAACAATGGATGCAAAATTATCGTCCATTAATACAAGGGAAGATGCCTCCCTGGCAACATCGGTACCTTTTTCACCCATGGCAATTCCTATATTCGAAGCTTTTAGAGCCGGTGCATCATTGATTCCATCCCCCGTCATAGCAACTATTTCATTATTTTTTTTAAGGGCATTCACAATTTTAAGCTTCTGCTCCGGAATTACACGTGCAAAAATATTCACAAGTTTAATGCGTTCACAAAGTTCATCCTCAGTCATATCTTTTAGTTCGGAACCTGTAATGCAGAGTTCTGAATTTTTGATTCCTATTTCTTTTCCAATATTGGTTGCTGTTATAGGGTAATCGCCAGTAATCATAATTACCCGAATACCCGCTTTATAACATTCCCTGACAGCATCAGGGATATTCTTTCTGATTGGGTCTGACAATCCTATCAACCCTAGAAATTCAAGGTCAAAATCGTGTTGAAAGGATGGTAGTTCCCCGGAAACTAAATTATCCCTTGCTACCCCTAAAATTCTTAATCCTTTTGAGGCCATTTCGGCTACCGCTTTTTCATAACCGGATATTGTTTGCCTATTCAGATGGCAAAGATCAAAGATTGCTTCAGGGGCCCCTTTTACTGCAATTACCTTTTCTTTTGTCCCTGTATTTGAAAAAACCCTTGACATGGCCAAAAGATCCTTAGATAACGGATATTCTTTTTCCATTATCCAGTCAGAGTGAATATGTTCTGAATTTTGAAGAAATTTGTTGCCGATATTTATGATAGCCTTTTCCATTGGGTCAAAAGGATTCACCTGACTCGACAAAATTCCAAATTCAATAATTTCGTGGAAAGTTTCAGGAAAGGTGTCACCTGATACTACGTTTAAAAAATCAGTTCCGTTAAAGAGTCGTGTTACAGTCATTTTATTCTGAGTAAGTGTGCCTGTTTTATCAGTGCACAATACTGTAGCAGAACCAAGTGTCTCGATTGCTGCAGGTTTACGGGTCAAGACTGATTTTTTTGACATTCGCCATGCTCCCAGAGCGAGGAAAATGGTTAAGACCACTGGAAATTCCTCTGGCAGCATAGCCATTGCCAGAGTAATTCCTGCCAGAAATCCCTTTAATAAATCGCCCCTTGTGATTGTATAAATGGCAATTACCAGGAAACATAAAAGTATACCAATTATTGCAAGGCGTTTCACTAAAGTCCCCATTTCCCTTTTAAGCTGGGTGGGTTCCTCTTTAACTGAATCGAGTGCTTTGCCGATTTTTCCGATTTCGGTATTTATTGCTGTGGCAGTAACCTTTACCAAACCGTTTCCCTGAACAATCATTGATCCCGAATATACAACAGGTATGTCATCACCTCCGGGAATAAAGCTATTATCTCCTTCAGTCCATTCTCTTTTTCTTACAGGTACCGACTCTCCGGTTAAAAGAGACTCATCGGCCAGCAAATTGTTACTTTCCAGAACAATAGCATCCGCAGGAATCCTGTCTCCTTCCTGTAAAACCACCATATCTCCTGTCACAACTTCTTTTCCGGGAATTCTTATTGTTTCTCCGTCACGGATTACAAGTGCTCGCGGACTGGCCAGGTCTTTCAACGCATCCAGAGCTTTTTCAGTTTTTTTCTCCTGGTAAAACTCAATCCCCATTACCACAAATACAAAACTTAGCAGCATTAATCCTTCCTGAATATCGCCAAGTATGAGGTATAGCGTTCCGCAGGCAACCAGTAGCAGAAACATAGGTTCTTTTACCACACCAATCGCTATATTGAATACACTTTTAGGCTTCGAAGAAGGTAATTCGTTGTAGCCTTCTTTTTCAAGTTTCTCCGCCGCCTCTTTTTGGCTAATACCTGTATTATTTCCTTTTTGCGATGATGTGTTCATTTAAATATAATTTATTTTAATTCGTATATACTAACTATATTTTACCAAGATTATTTTTCTGATAAAACCTTATTTAATAATCCGACAAGAGTCTCCAGTTCTTCCCTATTTAGCTTTCTGCTAAAAGATTCCGCAATTCGTTTGTGGTAATAATCATGCATCTGGTTTATCAATTTCCCCTTTTCGGTCAGATGTAAATGAGCACTGCGTCTATCCTCATCCGATTGGATTTTGTACAAAAAATCCTTTTCGATAAATTTGTCTACAGCTACTTTCACTGTCGGCTTTGTCAGTTTAAGGCTCCTTGCAAGCTCCGTAATATTCGGATTATGAAGCAAATTGATGGTTTCAAGATAATGCATCTGGGTATGTGTAAGACTTATTAAATGAAATTGTTCTTTAGCAGCTTCTTCAGATTGACCAAAAAGGTTTGACAGCTTTGATACTATTGTTACTAAACTTTTCATGGCTTAAATATAGTTAGTTTATACTAACTAATATAATATATTTATATTTTTTATCTGCATTCTTTTTCATGCTAGGTAGTGTGTAGGTTTGAGGGGCTCGCAAATGTGTGTAATTGATTGACCCTTTTGTTAGATAACATCTATGAACTAAGCAAATCACACATTATCTTGTCGAAAAAACTTGCTGGATTTTGGGGATTTTTGACTATTTGTTGAAATTTATACAGAGGTCTTATGGCTTTGTTCCCAGTTAAACCCTGATTTATAAATAAGACTATCTGACTGGCCTAAAGTGAACAGCAATATCGGGCTTCCATATCAACTTCAGTATCTATGAACTCCAGAATTTTACATATGCCTTCAGCCAATCTCAGGTTAGATATTTCATTACCCTCCGCTACAAAGATAAAGCCCGTAGCCACGCGCCAGCGTGGCAAGGCTTTTCTTTGTTAAGCACCTCTAAGAGGATCGCGAGAGCAGCCCGCCTACCAAATTTGTAGTAAGGTATCTTCCTGGCACAGGTGTATCCATACATTGTACTTATAGTCACTCCGGGATATTGTGCAGCCTCTGTCAGGGTAAGCCTTTCTGGAAGGGATTTGAGAGTAGCAAAGGAGATTATCAATCGAACTGAAAGGTATTAGACATCAAGTATTGAAGTTCGGTAGCCGGTAGATGGAGGGGTATTATAAAATATTATAATCCAATTCCATTTTATTGTTTAACTTTAACATTACTTGAAAGGTGAATGTCAGAAAAAAGCAATGTATCAATGTGTATTACAGTGCATTATAGCATTTTGCCACTGTGACTGACGGGGCAGGAGCGTGCCCGGGGCGGGAAGATAAAAGATAAAAGACAAAAGTATAAAGTTGAGGAACGAAGTGACGAACCGAAGCGAAGCTGAGCTCGGCGAAGCCAAACCCCGCTTCGGCGGGGGGTTAGGGGTGGGTTTTATAAGGGGGAATGAGTATCTTTGTATAGTGCTAATAATATACTGAGGTGGACTCAACTGGCAGTTGACTCGTTATCGGATTATTTTTATTCAAGGGGAGTTGAAGTAATTGTAAAGAAGAAAGATGTTCCGGTAGTTATAAAAGAAATCAGAGATGAGCAGGATTGATGAATCGATGATTACAGCTTTTCTGAGGTATCTGGTAATTGAAAGGAAAGTATCAACCTCGTACCAGAATCAATCAATAAATGCGATAAAATTTTATTTTGAACGTATATTGGGAGGGCAGCGAAAGGTATACCTGCTTGACAGACCACGGGAAGAAAAAAGACTTCCTGTTGTGTTGAACGAAGAAGAGATTGGAAATCTACTGAAAGTGACAGAAAACATTAAGCATAAAGCGATATTGATGCTGGCATATTCAGCGGGGCTGCGGTTGGGGGAACTTAATAATGTTAAGCTAATCGATATTGACTCCAGCAGGATGCAAATCCGGGTTGAGCAGGCAAAAGGTAAAAAAGACAGATATTCTTTATTATCGGTAAGGTTTCTTGAGGTATAAAAGGAATATTTTACAATATACAAACCAAAGGTATGGCTTTTTGAAGGAGCCACCGGAGGACAGTATTCGGTAAGCAGTATTCAGGCGATAATGAAGGACTCTATGAAAAAAGCAGGTATAAAGAAGCAAGTCAGTGTGCATACTTTGCGTCACAGTTTTGCCACACATCTGCTCGAAAACGGAACCGATCTTCGGTACATTCAGAGTTTACTTGGGCATTCGAGCAGCAAAACCACTGAGATATACACGCATGTTACTACCAAAGGATTTGACCAGATAAAAAGTCCGTTGGATAATCTGGATATTTTTAAAGAAAAGATTGAGTAATAAAATAAATTTTTACCTTCGTTATGACAATGCACCAATTTAGCAGGCATTAATAGCCATAAATGGATGAAAAAAACCTGCAAATCATTAATAAGCTGTTTATCTGATTTTTACATAATAACAGGATTATGTCCAAGGCAGATATAAACGCAACTGGTTATGATTATTGGAGTGTTAAACGCTTACGAAGTTTATAGAGAAATTACCGGGTGTGATCCATCGGTTTGTCCTAAATGCAAACAGGGACGAATGATAAATCCCATGTATCTAAGTCTCAAGGAAGCAGGATAAACATTTGAACAACAAAAAGTTCTTTGATATATCCTTTATCTAACACGAAATTTTCGTAATGGGATTGGAATGTCCTTATAGAAACAAATAAATCATATATGATAGAATCTTTTCCCCTTGTACCCATAAATATACCTTTGCCTTTTGCAGAAATCAACCCCTCACACAAGCCAAACACATTAAATGCCCATAGTAGCTATTTGGTTTCGTTCAACTTGTTTTATATCCAATTGACGCTCGATTGATTTATTCCCTTTACCCTTATTTATTTCTGATCAGTTTAATTACCTTCGTGTGCGTCAACTTGATATAAAACATTATTATGTTAGCGGCAAGTTTATTTCAACCTTGATTGTACCCATTATTAAAAAAACATATGAAAACGACAACTTTTTTACTCGCCCTCTTGATTTCTACAACATCTTTAATTGCTCAGAAAAATCATCAGAAGTATGATTTTCTTATCAGAAAAGCAGACTCCCTTTATCAGGTAAAAGACTATAAGAACTCTGCTCTTGCGTTTTCTGATGCTTTTAATGCACCTGATGCTAAAATAACAATGAACCATCGTTATAATGCCGCATGTTCTTATGCTTTAGCAAACAATGCGGATAGCGCATTCTTTAATTTAAAATACATTGCAACACAATTGAATTACATTAAATACGGGCATATAAAAACTGACCCGGATTTAAAATCGTTATACTCAGATAGAAGGTGGGAACCCCTTATTGGGATAGTAAAAGAAAATAAGGACAAAGCTTATGCTGGCTTAGACTTTGTTACGTTAAATGGATACAAAGTTGAAGTGTATACTGCTGGTATGGAGAATAATCAATCGAATAAACCAGTAATCGTATTTGAAAATGGAATGGCGGACTCCTATGACAGGTGGAAAGTTATAATTGATGAAGTTTCAAAAACAAATACTGTTTTTGCATATAACCGCCCCAGGATTGGAGAGTCCGAGGATGATAACCTGCCTCCTACAACCGAGTATATTGTTAATAATTTGAGAAATATTTTACTGAAAAAAGGTCTAAAACCGCCTTATCTATTGGTATCAAATTCTTTTGGAGGAGCCTATATTAGAAGTTTTGCATCAAACTACCCGAATGAAATCGCAGGTCTTATTTTTGTTGATCCGGTTGATTTTACTAAAAAAGCGGGGATGGGCGATTTACCCTATCTGGAGATTGGACTTACCCAGCATCAGATTGATTCTATTTTTGGGCAACCGTATAAGAATTTCATCGAGACACTCTATACCGAAATGCCAGAGTATTACGTGGAAGAAGTAAAAATATTAAGGCAATTAACCAAAACAGATTTTGAAGAGTGCGATCGGAATCCTTTGCCAGACGTACCAGTACATTTTATTAAAGCAGGTGGTTTTTCTAATTCTGAACCACCAACAATTTATGACAGGGAAAAGATGTGGAGAATTAATAGTAACATCCAAATGAAACGATGGTTAGAACTTTTATATCCCCTGAAATATGGAAAGTTCTTTTATTGTTCAAACTCAAGCCATTTTGTTCAAACGGATGAACCCGATCTGGTAATTTCGAGCATAAAATTGGCTTTAATCGATTATGATAAGATTCAAAAAGCAAACAAAACCAGCCGCTAATAAAGAGGACTTCATTCGGTACGAAGTGCCAAGAATGAAGTCTCACGTTGCTCTAAATCCGTTCACCTGACCTTATTCTATGCACTTACCACCGTTATTTGTGTTCCATGGGCAGCCTGATTTCAGGCCTGTTTGGTGGTTTTTGAATCGGAGATGTTTTTTATACGATGATTACTGATAGCTACCCGAAGGGAGTACTGGCCCAGATATTTCACAATTTGCTGAGCATTGCCAAAGGGAGGCTTACAATAGACCATCACAGATCAAAAATCAGCCCCTTTCAGACTACTTTTTCCGGTTAGATGTTTGGGATAGAAAATTTCCGTGGTCGCCGGTACCGGCTTAAATCAAATGAAAAAATTATGAACTAAAAAAGGTTATTGGACAAACTGCCGTTATATTTAAGCCATCGGTGCGACCTGAAAGACAGATACTTAAACTTCAATGGCCTAAATATAACGCTCGAAAAAGAATCGATTTATATCTTGATATTTTAAGTAACAATGGTAAATACTTTAGTAATTATGTTCCCGTTATGGGAATTTAATATTATCTTTGTGCCAAGATTGAATTATTAATGATTCCGAGCAGTATTTAAAAACATGGTATGATACAGCAATGAATTCAGATTGGAAAACACCAAGTGATGTAAAGCAGACTTATGCCAATGCAAGTATCCTTAAAGGCAGCAGAATTGTTTTTAACATTAAAGGCAATTCTTATAGATTGGTAGCAAAATTTTACTACGAGAAACAGTGGATTTTTATCCGTTTTATCGGGACACATTCTGAATATGAAAGAATTGATGCAAACACGATTTAAAAAAATAAAGGTCATGAATATAAAACTTATTAAAACAGAAGACGATTATCAGGTAGCTTTGAAAAGACTTGAAGTAATTTTCGATGCAAAAATTGGAACTCCTTCAAGCGATGAAGCTGATATTCTTGGATTAATGATTGATGAGTATGAGAAAAAACATTACCCAATTGAGGCTCCTGATCCAATTGAGGCAATTAAGATCAGAATGGAAGAAATGCAGTTAAAGCAGATTGATTTGGCTGATGCATTAGGTGGCAGGAATAGGGTTTCTGAAGTACTTAACCGAAAACGCAAACTTACCGTTGAAATGATTCGTAACCTGACCGCAAGATTAAGTCTTTCACCTGGACTATTAATTAATGATTATCAGTTGACTGGACAATAGAGCAATCTGTATCGAGACAAATTCGTTACGGAAGAGAGTTTTAATCCTGGCCTAAATAAAATAAAGAGGACTTCATGTGGCATAGCCTGTCCCGCTTTGGCGGGATAGTGCCAGGCATGAAGTCTCACGTTGCACTACATCCGGGCACCTGATCTCCATTTGAAGCCTCATTTCAGGCAGGTTCGGTGGTTTTTGAATCGGAAATGTTTTTTATACGATGATTACTGATAGCTACACGATGGGAATACTGCCCCAGATATTTCACAATTTGCTGAGCATTGACAAAGGGAGGCTTGCAATAGACCATCACAGATCAAAAATCAGCCCCTTTCAGACTACTTTTTTCCGGTTAGATGTTTGGGAAGGTTATTGGACAAACTGCCGTTAGCTGGTATACGAGTCCATCCGCTGCCCTATTGCACATTTGAAATAAAGTATATACCTTTGTGGTATACTTAAAGCATATTACATGAAGACACTATCACTCAAACTCGACGACAATATCTTCAACGAAACTGAAGATGTCCTGACTAAAGTTAAAAAGTCAAGGAATAGATACATCAATGAGGCTGTTGACTACTATAACAGGATCAACCGGAGAAGCCTGATTTCCAGAAAACTAGCAAGAGAGTCAAAACTAGTTAAAAATGAATCGCTAGCTGTGCTTGCAGAATTTGAAAGTCTTCAAGATGAAAATTAAACAATTTGATATCTGGATTGCCGACCTCGAACCACAACGTGGCACAGAAACTGGCAAAGTAAGACCTGTTCTAATAGTTCAAACTAACCTACTTAAGGATCATCCTTCTTCTGTTATCTGCCCTGTCACAACTAATATAGCTCCTGATAGTGAAATACTTAGAGTACATATTAAGAAGGGGACATCAAATCTTAAAAGTGACTCTGATATAATGATTGACCAAATACGAGCCATTGATAACAGACGACTTACGCATAAGGTAGGAGAACTTCCTCGTGATCTTCAATTAAAAGTCAAAGAGAATATTAAAGTAATTCTGGACCTTGAATAAAATAAAGTACACCAGCTAACACGGACAATAAAGTGCATAAACTTGTCATGGTTTTTGCAATGTCACCTATACAAATATATCGTGACGAGACAATCCCTGCCCATCTACCAGGATTGGCAAAAACCAAACCAGCCCCGACACGGACGGCAACTCGACTATTCCGCTGAGCAGATAGCAGTAAAACTAAAAACACTACTATGATACCAGATCCCCAATCAATCATGTTACCTTATCTATATTCTGGTAAAAATTACAAATAATATAATTATTATACTTTATTTGTCTATTTAAATATAAAACGTATATTTGTGCGATTTTAATAATATTATTCCGCTAATGGAAAATTTTAAAAATAACAAAAAATACATAGCGATCCTTAATACATCCAGGGAACTGTTCTGGAAACATGGAGTCCGCCGTGTAACAGTTGAAGAGATCTGCAGGGAGGCAAAAACCAGTAAAATGACATTCTATCGATTCTTTCCTGATAAGATAGAACTTGCCAAGAAAGTATTGGACCTGTTTTATGAAGAAAGTTTACTGAATTTCAGGAAAATTATCAGGGATGATTCTTCTGCTTCAGTAAAAATGCAGAAAATGATTCAGATGAAACTCGAAGGAAGCAATGAGATCAGCAATGAGTTTATTCAGGATTTCTTAATTAGCGCCAACCTGGGGCTTACATCTTATTTCGAAGAGAAATTAAAGGTTATTTGGGCAGCGGGCATTAAGGAATTTAAACTCGGTCAGGATGAGGGATGGATCAGAAAGGACCTTAATATAGAATTTTTGTTTTTTTTCAGTCAGAAAATCATACCTGTTCTGAATGATAAAGATCTGTTGAATTTATTCAGTTCACCACAAGATCTGATTGTTGAAGTTGCAAATTTAATTATTTACGGAATTGCACCCAAAGAATAATATATGCAAAGAGTCATTCACATAATATTTGTTTATTTTATTTTAACGTTCCCGGCAAACTCTTTTGCACAGGATAGCCTCAGTTTTAAAGGCCAGATTTCTACATGGATGCTTTACAACGGGGGTAATGACCTGCCTGTTTACATGGGTGGCAGATACATTCCTCAAATGAATTATACCTTACCGTTAAAGAATGATCATAAAATAGATTTTGAGGCTTCGGTAAACATAAACGGGAGCGCAGGATTTAATCCATTCGACTCTCTCAGATCCACCGGACAGTTAAAACCTTATAGGTTATGGGCCAGGTATTCAACCCGGCAATTTGAAATTCGAGCAGGGTTGCAAAAAATAAACTTCGGTTCCGCATCACTTCTGCGGCCGCTTATGTGGTTCGACCAGGTTGACCCCCGCGATCCATTACACCTTACCGACGGGGTTTGGGGTGTTTTAGGCAGGTATTACTTCCTGAATAATGCAAATATCTGGCTATGGGGTCTTTACGGCAATAAAGATCCGAAAGGCTGGGAATTTGCCGGTACAAACAGCCATTATCCGGAAGTCGGGGGAAGGATCCAGCTTCCTGTACACACAGGTGAAGTTGCATTATCTTATCATTACCGTATAGCCGATACTAGGAACTTGGGTGAATTGGTTCCGAAATTCAGTGAGATTCAGGAAAACAGGATAGGATTCGATATTAAACTCGACCTGGTTGTAGGATTCTGGCTCGAAGGTTCCTGGACAACAAAGAATAAAGAGCTCGGCATGTTTACCAATCAGGAAATTCTTAATGCCGGTATTGACTACACATTTGGAATAGGAAATGGATTTAATGTCGTTTACGAACAATTGCTTACAGCCAATGACGAAAAAGCTTTTAATTTTCAGAACACAACATTGTTTTCTCTTCTGTCGCTTTCTTATCCAATCGGTCTCTTTGACAATATCAGCGGGATAGTATATTATGACTGGAAAAACAGGAATGCTTACAACTTTTTGAACTGGCAAAAGCAGTTCAACCATATAACACTGTATCTGATGGGATACTGGAACCCTGAGAAATATAATATCCCTGCTCAGGGAAGCGATCAAACCCTTTTTGCCGGGAAAGGCATTCAGATTATGCTTGTATTGAATCATTAAAATAAAATCAAATGGAAAATTCTTCAATCATTAAAATTGAAAAGCTTGTCAAACGCTTCCATGTCGGGAAGACCGAATTCACAGCTCTTAACGACCTCAGTGTCAGTTTTGGGAGAGGTGAGTTTGCAGGTTTTGTGGGGCCAAGCGGATCGGGGAAAACGACACTCCTGAACATTATCGGTTCTCTTGATTCTCCTTCCGAAGGAGAGGTGGATGTGCTCGGCAGATCGGTCTCATCCCTGACCCATAAACAATCTGCAAAACTCAGAAACAAACATATAGGTTTCATATTCCAGACCTATAACCTCTTACCGGTTTATACGGTTTATGAAAATGTTGAGTTTGCACTTCTATTACAGAATCTTTCCGGTTCAGAAAGAAAAAAGGCGGTGATGGATGCTCTTGAATGGGTTGGGCTCACCGATAAGGTAAAGTCAAAACCCGCAATGTTGTCGGGCGGTGAATGCCAGCGTGTTGCCGTTGCCCGATCAATGGTAAAAAGACCGGAGATTGTACTTGCCGATGAACCAACTGCAAACCTCGACTCGAAAAACTCCCATCATATTCTCCAGACAATGAAAAATCTGAACCGGGAGCTTAAGACTACCTTCATATTTGCCACCCACGATGAGAAGGTGATGCAGTATCTTAACCGTATTATCTCACTGGAAGATGGTAAAGTTGTCAAGGATGAACTTATAACTGACTCAAAAAACTAAAATCATGTTAGCATTTAAATTAGCATTTAAAAACCTGATGGGCGCCGGTTTACGAACCTGGCTCAACGTCTCGGTTCTTTCTTTCGCTTTTATCATCATTATATTTTATAACGGGTTGATCGACGGTTGGAACAGGCAGAGCCGCATCGACATCCAGGCATGGGAGACGGGTGAAGGACAATTCTGGCACCCGGAGTACGACCGCTATGACCCTTATACCATCAAGGATTCACACTCACCAATGTCGGAAGAGATACAGTCTGAGATTGCAAAGAAAAACCTTGTCCCGGAATTATTAGCCCAGGCAACGGCTTTTCCACAGGGGCGGTTGCAGGGGGTTATTCTCAGGGGAATTGATCCGGATCAGACCCTTCTTAAACTGCCAACTGCCACTCTAACTAAATCATACGATGATACTGATTATGCGATCATTGGAAAAAGGATGGCCGAATCAGCTAAAATCGGCATTGGCGACAGACTGCTGATCAGGTGGCGCGATAAAAACGGCACTTTTGATGCCCGCGAGATCGAGATCGCTTCGGTATTCAAATGTGATGTTCCAACCGTTGACAAAGGTCAGATCTACCTGCGCCTTGAAGTTCTTCAGAAAATGATGGGAATGGGAAATGAGGCCACTTTGCTTGTGACCGGAAAAGAATTCGTAAACAAAGATCTTAATGGCTGGGAATTCAAGGACCAGGGCTTTCTCCTGGCAGATATGGATAAAATCATCCAGACAAAAAAGGCAGGTGGAACGATAATAGAGGGCCTTTTACTGATCATTGCGCTGATAGCAATTTTTGATACCCAGGTTCTTTCTATATTCCGCCGGCAGAAGGAGATCGGCACCTATATTGCATTGGGCATGACCCGATCACAGGTAGTTGGGATTTTTACCGTCGAAGGCGGGGCGCACAGTATTCTGGCAGCCCTGCTTGGAGCAGTTTATGGGATACCCTTGTTTATGTTAATCAACAAGGTTGGCATCTCGATGGGTTATGCTCAAGGCGTGAATACTGATCTTCCCATAGGAGAAGCAATCTATCCCTACTATAGCCTGCAACTGATCATCATAACAATTATCCTGGTATTCATCTCGACAACAATAGTAAGCTATCTGCCTGCCCGCAAAATTTCGAAAATGAAACCAACAGATGCACTTAAAGGAAAACTACAATGATAAAATTTATATTTAAAGGAATTATAAGAGACAAAACCCGGAGTTTGTTGCCGGTAATTGTTGTCGCCCTGGGCGTGTTTCTGACTGTATTTATGAGTGGCTTTTTAAGAGGCGTTTTCGGCGATATTGCAGATATTAACGCGAAATTTACCACCGGTCATGTTAAAATACTCACCCACGCCTATGCTGAAAATGAAAACCAGGTGCCTAATGACCTGGCTTTGCTTGACGTGAAAAACCTTATGGGTAAGTTACATGCTGATTACCCCGAAATGGAATGGGTTGAAAGGATACATACCGGAGGTCTGTTAGATGTTCCGGATAAGAATGGTGAAACAAGAGCACAGGGCCAGGCTATTGGAACAGCGGTTGACCTGCTCTCCCCCGGTACTAATGAAGTGGAACGTATGAACATTCAAAAATCAATTGTAAAAGGTTCATTACCAGTCAAACAGGGGGAAGCGCTGATTAGCGACGATTTTGCTGAAAGATTCGGGGTATCGGTGGGTGATGAAGTGACCCTCTTTGGCTCAACCATGAATGGAAGTATGATGTTTAAGTCTTTCGTGGTTAGCGGTACACTCAGATTTGGTAATACACTTCTCGACCGTGGGGCTATTTTTATGGACATACACGATGCACAACTGGCGCTTGACATGGATGATGGTGCAAGTGAAGTACTCGGATATTTTAAAGACGGTGTCTACAATGACATTAAAGCACAGCAGGTGGAAAAGTTGTTCAATGCAAAATATAGCTTGGCAGACGATGAGTTTTCACCCCAGATGTCGAGACTGGTAGAACAGGAGGGATTGGGGGATTATCTGGCATTAGTTGATAGTGCGGGTGCCATTATGGTGTTCATATTTGTGATCGCCATGTCGATTGTATTGTGGAACACAGGTCTGCTTGGAGGACTAAGAAGGTACAGTGAATTTGGGGTCCGTCTTGCCCTTGGTGAAGAGAAGAAACACATTTATAAAACCACAATTTACGAGGCACTCATGATAGGCATCATCGGTTCTGTTGTTGGTACCGGACTTGGTTTGGGTGCTGCTTATTACATGCAGACTCATGGTCTGGATATCTCCTACCTCCTAAAAAATGTAGGCATGATGCTCCCTTCCGTTTACAGGGCAGTAGTAACTCCCGATCTGTTCTATGTCGGCTTTTTCCCCGGAGTAATTGCAACAGTACTTGGAAGCGCCCTGGCAGGTTTTGCCATTTACAAAAGAAAAACTTCTCAATTGTTTCATGAACTGGAAGTATAAACTGCTTCTGATTTGGAAGCAGTACATAAATAAAAAGATTTAAATCTAAAATTCTTAAAATGAAAAAAATAATCATACTCATTGTGTCGGCAGTATTCTTAATGAGTTTCGCAGACCCCGATGCAAACGTAATACTGGATAAGGTCGATAAAAACATGTCATCAAAAAACAGGGTTTTTGAATCGGAAATGATCATCCATGGCCGTCGCACCAGCCGAACCATAACCTCAATATCATATTCGGCGGGCAACAAACAATCCTTTACTGAGTATTTGTCTCCTCCCCGGGAGCAGGGGACAAAGATGCTGAAACTGGAAAATCAACTATGGATTTATTCACCCTCTACAGACCGGATTATACAGATATCGGGTCATATGTTGCGCCAATCCGTAATGGGTTCCGACTTATCATACGAAGATATGATGGACGACCGGAAACTTACCGAAATATATTCGGCTACTATCACTGGTAATGAGACTATTGACAGCAGAAATACTTTTGTTCTGGAATTAATTGCCAAAGTTGATGATGCGGCTTATCATTCCCAGAAGATATGGGTGGATGCTGAACGTTACGTTCCTCTCAAACAGGAAATGTTTGCTAAGAGTGGTCAGCTTCTTAAACGCACTACCCTAACGGATGTAAAACAGGTGCAGGGCCGCTGGTTTCCTATGAATATGGTTTACAAAGATGTGCTTAAAGAGGGGAGCGGAACGGAATTCAGAATGACAAGTGTAAAATTTGACCAGGAAATTCCTGATTATATTTTTACGAAGGCGGCATTGAAACAATAAGTAAACCACCATACTACATTTTGTACACAAAAAGCTCTCTACGAGAATCCGATTTGCTTTGATAGAAATATTCATAATAATTAAGACAGGTATTGAGGTGGGATCATCCCTTCGCTGTAAACCACATCCCGCAAACCACACAAACGAATGCAATTATAATTCCAAAGTTTGCGGGAAGAGGTTTTACAGCCCGTCCCGCTTTGGCGGGATAGTGCCAGGCATGAAGTCTCACGTTGCTCTAAATCCCTTCACCTGATGTATTTATAGGCACTTACCACAGTTATTCGGGTTCCATTTGAAGCCTCATTTCAGGCAGGTTCGGTGGTTTTTGAATCGGAGATGTTTTTTATCCGGTGATTACTGATAGCTACCCGATGGGAGTACTGGCCCAGGTATTTAACAATTTGCTGAGCATTGCCAAAGGGAGGCTTACAATAGACCACCCAAGGCTTCTTCCAGACATCATCGAGCAGGGACTGATAAGAGCTATCTGCCTGATATAGTTATCGAGGGTACTTTGACTCTGGCCCCGGATGATTGTCTGCTGCTTCAGAGTGTTAAATACTTTCTGAAAGCCATCAATAATTTGGATAGCTCGCTGGACAGTTGTAAATTCGTTTTTTTTCTCATGATACTGAACATTAAAATTACTAACCTAATTTTTAGGGAGCGCTTTCTCCCGTTCAGTATCATTTTACTAATTTTATCTTAATAAAGATATCCCAACCCCGTTTTTTGGGGTGGGATTTAGTGCAACAAGGAGGTTGGATTCAAGTCGGGGTGCGACACACAAAATTTTGCCGTTACAAAAAGAATAGATTAACTTTATGACAAATTAGATGAATATGGGAATTTATTCAGAATATATTAATAGACGTCTTTCGTTTGACCAAATATCATCTGAAAGGAAAAATCAACTTAAGAGGATATCTAAAATACGCCAGAGAGACATTATAGTTTATGCTGGTGATTCTAGTAAAGGGAATGCTCCGATTTCCATCCTACCACCTGACTTACTACCATTCAAGGATCAGCTTACCTATATTAAGACTAATGATGTTGATATAATCCTTGAAACTCCCGGAGGAATTGCAGAGACAGTGGAAGATATGGTTGAATTAATTCGGTCAAAACATGAAAGAATTGGAGTAATTATCCCGGGTATGGCAAAGAGTGCGGGGACAATTTTTTCAATGGCAGGAGATGAAATACTTATGGGAGATGCCTCTGCACTAGGACCTATAGATGCTCAAGTTGTCAGTAATGGCAAGAGGTTTTCTGCGGATGCATTTCTGGACGGATTAGAAAAAATAAAACAAGAAGTAATAGATACTGGCAAACTTAATCCAGCATATATACCCATTTTACAGAGCATTTCACCCGGAGAAATACAACATTTTGAAAATGCACAAAATTTTTCTAAGACTCTTGTTAAGAATTGGTTATCGATATATAAATTTAAATACTGGGAGACTCATACTACAAGTGGGAAGCCAGTTACTTCTAAAGAAAAGGCAATACGTGCTAATGAAATTGCAAATAAGTTGTGCAAACATTCCGATTGGCTAACTCACGGAAGGTCCATTAGAATTAAAGACCTCGATGAAATGGGGCTTAAGATCAGAGACTATTCAAAAGAAACCGACCTTTGTGATGCTATAGACCGATATTATACTTTATTAAGGATGACATTTGATTTAACAGGTATCTATAAAATCTTTGAAACTTGTTGCTCACAAATTTATCAATCCATAAGCCAAACAACGATTCCAGCTATTCCTTTACCAAATAAAATTAAACCCAAGGTGGCACAAGCCAATTTTATTTGTCCTAAATGTACAACACAATATAAAGTGCAGTTAAATCTGGAGAAAAATGTAAATATTGCTCCTGATTCAATTCTTTATCCAAAAAATGATATTTTTGTATGTCCGAATTGTGCAACTCAGACAAATATAAGTCCAATGAGACTACAATTTGAAGCACAAACTGGACTTAAGGTAATTTTTTAAAACAAAACCTCATGGAACCAATTAAGAAAGATACCAAGAGAGATTTTTCAATAGTATTTAATGAAATTGAAAAATTCCACATAGAAAATCCATCATTCAATGAGAATGGGATTAATGAAGAAGATTTAAAGAATGATGAGACTATTAGAGAATTTACAGATATCTGCCGTGAAATAAATAACACCGAGACAAATCCTGCAGTTTATTTGACATTTTCCTAATACTTTGTGATTTAACCATGAATAAGGATAGCATTCAACTTGGATGGGATTTAATACCCTGCTAAATTTCATATAACAAGACACCTCTTGCATATTTATGAGGATGGTTTACTCACATAAATTTTGCACGACGAGACAACTTCTGCTTTTCTATCTAGACTAGTTACCATCATAAATATCGTATGACGAGACTCCTCCTAAATAAACTGGTTCCCAAGTTTATTTTCAGAATTTGGAATAAACCCAAAGTGAATCGTTAATTTATATTGTTTAACTTGCATAGATTAAGTTCAGTCTATTAGTTAATGTTTTAGCAATTAATCCAAATCAAATATGAATATTCGACAAATTCTTGAAAAAGTTGATGATGGTCAATTGTTCGTTCCGGCATTTCAGCGAGAGTATGTCTGGAAAAGACAAAATGCCAAAGAACTTTTCGATTCTCTTATTAAAAAATACCCAACAGGTACAATGCTCACTTGGGAGACTCGTCAACCACCGGAACTAAAAGGAGCTATAACCTATAATGATAATATGGGAGCAGTTAAGCTGATTCTTGATGGGCAGCAAAGGATAACTACACTTTATATGATCATGAGAGGAAAGATCCCTCCTTATTATGTGGAAAGGGATATCAATAATAATGTTATGAATCTTTGTACCCCGGTTAAATACTTATAAGAATCTTATTATTATGAATAATCCTCAGCAGACATATTTTAGTCCGGGAAATATGCCGCGATATAATGAGGTAGTTGAATTAATATCACGTTCTTTTTAAGAAATACCAAAAAAGAAAACGGTACATTGTCTCGCTGCATTTCTCCGTGTGGATGGAGTATTCCTCTCGTGCTAAGAGGAATAATTTTAATGTACCGCCTAAGATGAAAATATACAAAAATCTTTGAGTCTGTAAGTCTTGTTGTCTTGCCCTGCGGGCTGTCTTGTACTTTGCGCTGTCTGAGGACTTAAAGACAAGCGAACAAAGTGAGCAAGACAAGCCGAAGGATAAGACTTCAAGACCTATTCCTCATCCCGGTTCTTTTGTGAACAGCTGAATACGGGAATTCGTAGACAGGCTTTTTAGAAGATAAGCCAATGCTGCACTTATTCCGGAAAAAGATGGTCAGTTTACTCCGACCGTCAGTGGTCAGAGCCACTGGTTATTCCACCCGGCAGATAATAAAGAGGACTTCATGAGGCATAGCCTGTCCCGCTTTGGCAGGATAGCGCCAGGCATGAAGTCGCGCGTTGCTGTTAAAGTTGCAAACGAGTGGTTTATTGCCCACAACTGTGGTTCTAATTATTATCTTGGCTATGGTCCGACAGGTATCTTAAAATTAAGAGAGGCTTGTGCAAACAAAAACATTGCAGGATTTTTATAAATTAAACAGATTAAAATAATTATTGTTGATTTAAACATATTACTTTTATAGTTGTTCTCAGGAAAAAAGCAAAAATGAAAAAATTAATATTTATTCTTTTTACAATTATGATATTTAATTCAGCCCATTCCCAAAAAGTACCAACAGTTGTAGCAACTGTTGATCTGAACAGATATAAAGGTACCTGGTACGAAATTGCGCGGTTGCCAAACAGTTTTGAGAGAAAACTAAAATGCATTTCCGCTACTTATACTCTACGTGATGACGGGAAAATAACAGTACTGAATAAAGGTCAATATATTACTGACCCTCACAAAACTAACACAGCAAAGGGTGTTGCCTGGATCCCGGATAAAAATTCCCCGGCAAAACTTAAAGTACAGTTTTTCTGGCCTTTTTCCGGAGATTACTGGATAATGTACCTCGATAAAGAGTACTTGTATGTGCTTGTTGGAGATCCTTCACTCAAGTACCTCTGGATACTTGCCAGGGAAAAAAAGATGGATGAAACAACTTACAAAATGTTACTTCAGAAAGCTATTGATAACGGATATGATGTAAAACCCATTATCAGAGTGGAACAGGATTGTAATTAACCATCAGCCCAGGCTTTGGATGCATTTACCGCACGATGCCAGCCTTTAATAAGGGATTTGGTATCAGAGCTTTTTATCATTGGAGAAAAAGTGCGATCCATTTGCCATTGTTGCTTAACCTCCCTGATATCGCTCCAATAATTCACAGCAAGTCCAGCCAGATAAGCAGCTCCCAATGCAGTAGTTTCAGTAATTTTTGGCCTCACAACACTTGTCTGAAGAATATCTGACTGGAACTGCATAAGGCTGTTGTTGACTGTTGCGCCTCCATCGACTCGTAATTCGCGAATATCAATTCCTGAATCCTTTTGCATGGCAAGTAGCACCTCCAGTGTCTGATATGCAATACTATCGAGAGCCGCACGGGCAATATGTGCTGATGTTGTGCCTCTTGTAATACCTACCAGTGTTCCTCGTGC
This sequence comes from Bacteroidia bacterium, assembly GCA_026391555.1. Lineage (GTDB taxonomy): Bacteria > Bacteroidota > Bacteroidia > Bacteroidales > VadinHA17 > LD21. The sequence goes on from JAPLEB010000149.1 coordinate 23,652, forward strand.
ATGCTGGTTCCAATGTGGAGCACCCAGTCCGGCAAAAGCAGGAACAAAGTAGACTCCTTCACTGTCTTTTACCTTCGCAGCCAGTTTCTCTATATCACCTGATTTTTTGATAATACCCAGGCCATCGCGCAGCCACTGAACTACAGCGCCGGCAATGAAGATACTTCCCTCAAATGCATATTGAGTCTCTTTACCTATCTTCCATGCGACAGTTGTCAGAAGTTTACTTTTTGATTCAATTGGTTTAGTTCCAATGTTCATCATCATGAAACAACCGGTACCATAAGTATTCTTGACCATCCCGGGTTCAATACACATCTGCCCGAATAGCGCAGCCTGCTGATCTCCGGCAATACCGGCAACCGGGATTGAAGAGGCAAACTGACCTTCGGTTTTACCATATATTTCACTTGATGATCTGACCTCAGGAAGCATACTTGATGGAATATTAAAAATTTTAAGTAATTCCTCATCCCATTTAAGTGAATGTATATTAAATAACATTGTTCTGGAGGCATTCGATACATCCGTTATGTGCAATTCTCCACGGGTCAGATTCCATATCAGCCACGAATCGACAGTGCCGAATGCCAACTGCCCCTCTTCAGCCAGTTTCCTGGCACCATTCACGTTATCCAGAATCCATCGGACTTTTGTTGCAGAGAAATATGCATCTATAATCAGTCCGGTTTTTTCGAGGATTTTCCTGCTCAGTCCTTCATTCTTTAACTGGTCACATAAATCGGTGGTACGCCTGTCCTGCCACACAATTGCATTATAAACAGGTTTGCCGGTTTTCCTGTTCCAGACAACAGTAGTTTCTCGCTGGTTAGTGATTCCTATGGCTGCAATGTTTACACTTTCGAGTCCGGCCTTTGTAATTGCTTCAAGAGCCACCCCCGCCTGAGTTGACCAGATTTCTTCCGGATCATGTTCAACCCATCCCGGTTTCGGATAATACTGAGTAAATTCCTTTTGCGCAACTGCTTTGGGAAGGCCATTATGTTCGAATACAATTGCCCGGGAGCTCGTTGTTCCCTGATCGAGCGCCAGGATGAATTCTTTCATTTTGTATTAAATATAGTTTTTGACCAATTGAAAGTATGATTCAAGCTGCTGCTTCTGCCATTTCAAATCGCAGCCAGACTCCTCTGCCATCACCGCGGAAACTTCGGAAGCCATATCCGCACTGGCACGGGCATTTAAAAATAAAGCCCTCGTTCTTCTTGCAAGTATGTCCTCAACAGTCATAGGCATTTCATTTCTGCAAATCCAGGTTATCTCTGCCCTGGAATATGGAAGTCTTGAATCAATAAGTATTCCCAATCCTGGTTTTTCGATAATCAACTTTTCAATTTCAGATGACCCTTCACCATAGATATGTAAACGGGAAGAATAATTAGTTGCACTGAGTCCAGTCAGTTTAAGGTTTGATGTAACACATTTCCTCTTCTCAAGGAACCCTGCTTTTATTGCTGCATATATAGTCTCTTCTGCCATCAGTCGGTAAGTGGTCCATTTACCACCTATTATGGTAAGAAGCCCTGAGTTTGAAAAAGTAATCTTATGTCTGCGAGAAACTTCCTTAGTTGAAACAGGATTATCCGGGTTGGCCGCAAGAGGACGCAATCCTGCAAATATGCAGAGGATATCCTCTCGCCGGGGAGATTTTACAAGATATAATTCAGCTGTACGGAGTATAAAATCGATCTCCTGCTCCAGGGCAACAGGCTCTAAACTAATGGTATCGAGGGGAGTATCTGTTGTCCCTATCACAACTTCATTGTACCATGGAATTGCAAAGAGAACCCTTCCGTCGGATGTTTTCGGGATCATAATTGCTGAGTCACTCAGAAGGAAGGATTTATCAAGGACGATGTGAACACCCTGGCTGGGTTTTACAGTTGGTTTCGCCTCAGGGTTGTCCATCCTTGCAACATCGTCAGCAAAAACACCAGTTGCATTAATCACGAGATTGGCCTTAAGATAGAATTCTTCTCCTGAAATTGTATCCTTTGCACTAACACCGTTTATCTTACTCTTTTCATTCTTTAACAACCCGGTGACTTTAAAATAATTTAGTACAAGCCCTCCTTTATCAACGCACGATTTAGCCAGGGCTAATGCCATTCTTGAATCGTCAAACTGTCCATCGTGATAAACAACACCACCTTTTAATCCTTTCGGCATCAGCAGAGGTAACCGGGTAAGTGTTTTTTCGCGGTTAATAAAATAAGATTTCCCCATGCTTAACCGCCCGGCAAGGAGATCATAAAATTTCAGGCCGACAGTATACATCAGGGCATTCCATAAAGTATAAACCGGAATAATAAATTCCTGGTCGAAGGTCAGGTGAGGAGCATTTTTAAGCATTATACCGCGTTCGTGCAAAGCTTCCATAACCAGCATCAGATCGCCCTGAGCCATATATCTGACACCTCCGTGAACCAGCTTCGTGCTTCTCGATGAAGTTGCCTTGGCAAAATCAGACTGTTCAAGTAATAAGGTTTTATATCCGCGGGAGGCGCCATCGAGAGCAATTCCCAATCCTGTTGCACCGCCACCGATAACAATTATATCCCAAATTACATCTGGCTGTTTCCTTAATTCCTTTATTAATAAATCACGATTCATTCTTTATCTGATTTGAATAATAATTATACGGATAATTTTCCGAAAAATAAATAAAATCTGTAATACACTAACGCAACATTCCTTTGATATTTGCCTGATTACCATCATTTTCAGCAGGCTTGATATCGAGAATTCTGCAGATAAGGTTATAAATATCTGTATTATTGAGCTCTTTGAATTTGTATCCCTTTTTAAATGAATGACCTACAGCGTAAAAAATTGCAAACATGTCGGAGTTCGAATTGTCGTAACCATGAGCGCCTCTTTTTATTGAGGAGGCATCAGGTCGGGTGCCAATACTCCAGGAGCTGTCAGCAACTACAACAATTTCAGGTATACGATGGTTCGTCCCATAATGCCATTTTGGAGGAACCTCCGATTTTCTCCATGCTTTCATGCCTTTTACTGAATTCAGAAGATGGAGAACGCTGTCTCTCTTCCCTTCTGAAGGGTTAAGAAGATAAACGGGATTACCTCCGGATATTGAAGCTATCATCCTGTCAGGAACAACATCTTTTATGTTAATATACCTGTCGGGTGAAACAGAGCTCATCCCATGATCGGACAAGATTATTAAGTTAATTTTTTTTGCATAAGGCAAAGCAGAAAGTTTTGACCGTATTACACCAATAAGACTATCGAGGCTATGAACCACTTCCCCGGTTTCAGGTGAAACAGGTCCAAAATGGTGGCTTGTCAAATCCGGTTCATCGAAATAGAGAGTAACTAGTTCCGGTCGCTTTTCACGAGGGTAATTAAGCCACTTGACAACAGTATCTATTCTTGCTTCGTATGTTATAGTCTCGTCGTACTTTTTCCAATAAGCAGGATACACCCCTGCGACAGGTGCTTCTGAACCCACCCAAAAAAATGATGCTGAGGTGACACCCTGTTTTTCGGCTGTCACCCACACTGGTTCACCTCCGTAAAATGCGGAGTTTTCAACTGCTGTCCTGTCGCCCATCCTATAGTAAAGTCCAAGATCCGGAGAAGAGAAACTATTATTTATCAAGCCATGATGATCGGGATACAGACCTGTTGCAATTGTATAGTGATTCGGGAAAGTGACAGTAGGAAATGAAGAAATCATCCTTTCAGCATTTACTCCCTCTTCCGCGAGTTTGTTCAAATTCGGAGTATTGTACAGCTTATTATAATCCCATCTGAAGCCATCGAGTGAAACAAGAACAACATAATTCCTGAAAGGTTTTCGGCTGTCCTTCCTGAATCCCGGAAGTATAGTCAGGATTGCAATAACAATCGCGAAAGGAAGAATATTAGTTCTATTCAATTTAAAAATCATTATAACTCAAAGCTATCGCATTCGCGGTATGCCTGAATTACGCGGGATTCACCTTCTTTGGTTTTGTTGCTGATACCATGTTCCATACAAAGAACACCCTGGTAATTTTTGCCATAGATGTATTTGAATATATTCTTATAGTTTATCTCACCGGTTGTTGGTTCGTTACGCCCGGGGTTATCTCCCAGATGGAAAGCCGCTATTTCACTCCAGGCTGCTTCAATATTCGGAATCAAATTGCCCTCGGTGATTTGCTGGTGATAGAGATCATCTACAATTTTACAAACAGTCCTGTTAACTGCCCTGCATATCCCGTATGCTTGCGGTATACCGTTAAGAAAGAGTCCTGGATGATTTTTAAGTGTGTTGAGCGGTTCCAAAACAATAGTAAGTCCGGCAGGTTCAACGATATCACAGCAATATCTCAGGTTGTCAATAACATTTGCTGTCTGAAAATCCCTGTGAAGTTTTTCATCATATCTTCCCGGCACAACCAGCGCCCACTTTACACCTGTCCGTTTTGCAACTTCAACACCCTCTTTCATCTTGTTAACCAGCATCTCGTGTGTCTCCGGTTTATTGAGAACAAAGGAAGTGACAGCAAAATCGGCATACAAAACAAAAGGCCCGGGTTCCATTCCAAGACGCTGCATCTCATTTGCTATTTTCACCTGATCTTCAACCGGTCGGCCCATCAGTCCGTTATCGAACATCGCCCTGAAGCCCATATCGTAACAGAATTTAATATTATCGATAAGTTCTTTACCGGCATGTTCGCGAAACATTCCGAAACCCGGAGCATATTTCAGTTTGAACGGGGCAGTTGCATCGGTTGCTTTCTGATGTTTCCAGGCGCTTACGGAACCAAAAACTGCAGGAGCAGCTAAAATAGCGGCTCCTGTAACAGTGGCTTTTTTTAAGAAGTTCCTTCTCGAAGTGTCCATATAGATAATATTGAAAAATAATTATTTTTTAGCCGGCGCAGGTTCTGGTACAAAAGCAAGACCTGCTACAGGCACTGTTTTATCAATATCAACAGAACCAAAATCAAATACCTTTGGCCCAAGTTTGAGGTCGGAGTTCATCATTTCTTCATAAGTTACCTCTTTCCCGGTATAAGCAGATATACGGCCCATGATTGCTCCCATAGTTGATATCGCGGTATTTTCTGCTTCATTTATTGGTTTGCCGGTACGAATAGCTGTTACAAGATCGATATGCTCCTGCAAATACGGATCAACACTTACACGTTTGGTTGGTTTGCCATCTTTATTAAGCGGGTATTCATATTTCCATATTTCAGTACCGGCAAGGTCGAGGATACTGCTATGGCAGTCAGTTGAACCTTTTGATCCCTGTATTCTTTCTGAAACATTAGAAGTGGTACCGTTTATCTGGCGACACATACTATGCACATGAGTACCATTTTCAAAAGTAAAATCAACACTGAAATTATCATATTGGTCACCGGTAACACGGCGGAGCCTTGATCCAAAACCGACTGCTTTTACAGGATGAGCGCCTGTGAACCAGTTTATAACGTCAAGATTATGAACATGTTGTTCTACGATATGGTCACCTGAAAGCCATGTCCAGTTAACCCAGTTACGGATCATATATTCCATTTCACTCCATGTTGCATTTGGGTCGCGATGCCATAATTTACCGCCATTCCAATAAGCATTGCCTCCAACGATATCGCCTATGGCACCTTGAGCCACTTGTTGCCAGTTAGCAACATAGTCACGCTGGTGACGGCGCTGGGTACCTGTAACAATACAGAGATCCATGCCTTTGGCTTTCTGAGCCGTTGCCATAATTGATCTTGCTCCAACAGGATCAACACAAACAGGTTTTTCTGCAAAAACGTGTTTTTTAGCCTGAATTGCTGCTGCTAAAATCTCCGGACGGAAGAATGGAGGTGTAGCTGTAATAATAATATCAACACCGGAATCAATTACTTTCTGGTAAGCATCAAAGCCTACAAAACATTTATCGGGAGGAACTTCCTGCCCATTTTGTTTAAGTATCTTCTCTCTGCAGGAATCTACACGGTCCTGGAATGTATCACCCAGGGCAACAATTTGAAGGTTTGGCCCTGCATTGAGGAAGTTAATTGCAGCACCTGTTCCACGACCACCGCATCCGATAACGCCGGCTTTGAGAACCGGTCCGTCGGGCGCCTGGTCAAGGAAATCAGGAACGGCAACTGCCTTTTTTGTTTCCCGGGCACAACTGGTTATAATAGTAGGAACAATAACTCCTGCTACTCCAACAGTTGCTGCTTTACCCAGAAAATTACGTCTTGAAATACTTGATTTTTTCATATTTGATTAATTTTAGAATGTTTCTTTTGGTAAAGTTACAATTTTCCTGTCTTTTTATCAAATTCACACACAACTCTGAACCCGACATTATAACAGTCGGAGTACCACCAGATGCTTTTCGGCATCTGCGGGTCGGTTTTCAACCACAACCCGGTTCTGGTATAATCGCGGGCCGCACTTCTTAAAAGATCAGCAGTACTCAAAAATGAACCTCCTCTAACAACATGTTCAGTTCCATCCTCAGGTCCTTTCGGATCTTTGATAATTCCTTCGGGGTATTGCGAATATGCGTCTGCCTGATACCAGTCGGAACAGAACTCAGCCACATTACCGGCCATATTCCTCAAACCAAAAGGATTTGGTTTTACACGGTCGGGGGTTTGGGTCTTTGTCGGACTGTTACCTTTATATATTATATAGGTATTGATTATCGCAGTATCGTTTTTCGAGAGTTTTGCTTTTAACCCGCGTTTCTCAAATTTCTTCGGATCGCCCGTGAAAAAGTAGGGGTTTGCGGAACCTGCCCTGCAGGCATATTCCCACTCTGCCTCGGTCGGTAGACGGTAGGTTTTGCCGGTTACAGAAGTTAACCATTTGCAATAGGTTTCTGCAGCTTGAAAAGAAAAAGATATTGCAGGCCTCTGACCCAAGCCCCAGCCCTGATCAGGCTGTCCATAAGGAGGAGTGGCTCCGGAAATTGCATCAGTCTCTGCTGCCCTGGTATTTCTTAAACCTTCAGTATCAGTGGTACGACCTTCTGTAGCAGTCTGAACATAAAATGTCATATACTCATCCCAGGTAACTTCAATCACAGCCATAAAGAACGAGCTTATCTCAACTTGCCTGACCGGCCCTTCATCTTCATTTCTGAAAGGCTCATCAGCAGGACTTCCCATTTTGAATGTTCCGCCCGGAATTGCAACCATATTAAAAGAGATCGGCGATTTAGGAATTCGCTCTGTGAAATTTTTAAATTCTGAAACTTTTGCAGGTTCAATAAAAATCTCTTTCGCGGCAGAGGAGATATTTCCAAAGGTGGAATTACTGCCATGGGTATATCCTTCAATAAAATGCCCTGCATTAAGGTGACAATTTATGCAATGCAATTCATCCGTTTTTTTTGTCTGTGTATAATAAAGGTGTGCATCCTCACCGGCTTTTGTCAGCTTAGCAGGGAAAAGGTTTTCGTGACATTTGATACAACTGCTTTCATAAACATTATGACGTGCAACTTCGAGCCTTCTGCGGTCTTCCCATTTAAATGAAGCGGAATCCCTGGTCCACTTGCTCCACAATTCACGTAATACTGTTGTTCCTTT
>JAPLEB010000011.1 GCA_026391555.1 Bacteroidia bacterium
CAGGGTTTGCCGGCCAAGTTGATATCTGAGGGAATTAACCCAGAGGTTCCCTGGCTTTATAATTATAAATTGGATTTCAGGTTTAAATAAGATTTTTACTAAAATGAATATCCCATAAAAAATCACTGATAGCTATCGGGATTGCAAAAACCACGAAATCACCCAGACAGATAGTACGACAATTCAAACGTACAAGATTGAATTAACTACTCATTAACAGATATTTAACTTGGCTTTAACTCAACCATAGAATAATCTAAAGTAATTTTATAATGACTCAATCCAACCTGAATTCCTTTGTTAGTTAGAAACAAATTTTCAACGGATTTAGTCCATTTTAATTACTTAGTAACCTTAATAACAGAATTCTATGTGGACCATAGCTACCTTCATTTTAGCATTTGGACTACTAACATTTACAGGGACTTCGTACTCTCGGACCCACCTAAAAGTTGGACATGCTGATGTGATGAAAATCTTATCAGAATTACCTGCATGAGATAGTGCTCAGTTTATATGGGTAAAGAGACCAAAGAAATAGAAATAGATGTAAGTAGAGGATCAGTTGCTTTCACTTCGAAAGACAGTAAAAATATTGACGACCTGGTTTTAGCTCTCTTTAAATATGTTGGATTAATATAAACGCACTATAAAATCGTATTATGGTGCATTATCAAAGACTGATATGAAAGATAAATTAGTGCTTAAAATTGGACTTATCTTGTTTTGTATGAGTTTAAACTTCATTCCGAACAAAGCATTATCTCAGGAGAGATACTTAATGGTGCTTGATATTCAAATGGTTGATAAAAAACCCAAACAACTGGATAGTTCAGTACAAGAAATGATCATTAATGTAAACTCTTTGATTAGTCATTTCAATCCTGAGAAAGTAATATACATAAAAGCAACAGGCAAAGCCATTAATCTTACCTCAAAAGGATTCTCAGTTGTGACTTTGCCTGCGGCTGACTTCGATAGTACCCTTAATATTGTTAGTAATAATATATTTACCAAAATAGAAGGGGATGCTTTTACTTCGCCAGAATTGATAAGTTTTCTGGAAAGCAAAAAAGCCAAAGAAATTGTATTAGTTGGGCTTATGGCTGAAAAATGTCTTTTTAATACAGCATTGGGAGGAAATTTACGAGAATATGACATAAAGGTTGTTCCTGAAGGGATTGTTGGTACGACACAAAAAAAGAAAACTAAGGCAATAGAGAAAATGAAAGCAAAAGGGATTGAAATCATACCAATAACTGAAATAATTAACGCACTATAATAAAGAGTACTTCATGTGGCATAGCCTGTCCCGCTTTGGCGGGATAGTGCCAGGCATGAAGTCGCACGTTGCTCTAAATCCGTTCACCTGACGTATTTATAGGCACTTACCATCGTTATTCCTGTTCCATGAGCAGCCTGATTTCAGGCCGGTTTGGTGGTTTTTGGATTATATGTTGGTGTTCTTTTACATTTTCATTTGTTTCAGACTACTTTTTTCCGGTTAGAAGTTTGGGACAGAAAATTTCCGTGGTCGCCGGTACCGGCTTAAATCAAATGAAAAATTATGGAATAAAAAAGGTTATTGGACAAACTGCCGTTATGGTTAATTCCAAGATTCTGTGATAGTTAGACAACTCCTTAAAGAACTAACCATAACAGAAAAAGCAAGGTATTTTAACCGAGACAATAACTGCCCATCTGCCGGGATTGGTCATCTTGATAAATTTCGTGTGACAGACAACTCTTTCTCATCTACTGGGATTGGTCACTTTGACAAATTTCGTATGACGAGACAACTTCTGCTCATCTCCCTGGATTGGGAACCTTTACAAATTTCATAGAACGATCAGTGCTGTCCAAGATAAATAATAACTCTGAGTTCTAATCCAGATTATCAGACAATTAACTGTTATATTTATTAAAATCGTAAAACGATCCCTATTCAGGTTCTCAAAACAAATCTAACTGGATTTGCCCGGGTGGTGCTTTATCCTGCAAAAATGGATGGTTTAACCACTCAAACAGATCAATCTTAACGAACAGGTTAAGCCGGATAAATCCTACCATGTTAGACATATGCCACTTGTATAAAGCTTTCGTTTTCAGGACAGATAATAACAAAATGGTAATCAACGCCTGTTGAGCCTTAACCTATTAACCTTTACCTTAAACTCTTTAAAAAGACTGAAGTAAACATCACGGAAAAAAGTCCAGCCCCTGTGGGCATTAATGTAGCTTATAGAAGATTTTGAAGGGGCTCTGCTTACTCCCAAATG
>JAPLEB010000163.1 GCA_026391555.1 Bacteroidia bacterium
AAATTAATCATCAAGACCTTTTGGATCAACCTTAATAGCCGGGCTCATTGTGCTTGATATGAATACACTACGAATGTATGTACCTTTAGCAGCAGCCGGTTTAAGTTTGTTTACAATTGAGATAAACTCTCTTGCGTTCTCGACGATCTTTTGGGATTCGAATGAGACTTTTCCTATTGAGGCATGAATGATTCCGCTTTTGTCAACTTTGAAATCAATCTTACCCTGCTTCACTTCTTTAACAGCCTTCCCAATTTCCATAGTAACAGTACCACTTTTGGGGTTCGGCATCAGTCCGCGAGGACCGAGTATTCGACCTAACTGACCGACCTTCCCCATTACAGATGGCATGGTTATTATAACATCCATATCTGTCCAACCGCCTTTGATCTTTTCGACAAAATCGTCAAGACCAACGAAATCGGCTCCGGCTTCTTTTGCTTCAGCCTCCTTATCGGGGGTGCAGAGAACGAGTACACGTGTCTCTTTGCCTGTTCCGTGAGGGAGGGAAACAACGCCGCGAACCATCTGGTTGGATTTCCTCGGATCTATACCTAACCTTACATCTAAATCGATCGAAGCATCAAATTTGGTCTTGGTCATTTCCTTAACCAAAGAAGAAGCTTCTTTCAATGTATAAAGTTTGTCCTTATCTAATTTTTCAAGAGCAAACTTTTGATTTTTGGTAAGTTTAGTCATTTTTTCTCCTAATTAATTATTTTACCGGGAATTCACCTCTAACGGTGATTCCCATACTTCTGGCTGTACCAGCTACCATTCGCATAGCGGACTCTACCGTAAAACAGTTTAAGTCCTCCATTTTATCCACAGCAATTGTTTTGACCTGGTCCCAGGAAACTGAAGCTATTTTGTCTCTGTTAGGTTCCTGAGAACCTTTCTTCGCTTTAGCAACTTCAAGAAGCTGTACAGCGACCGGTGGTGTTTTTGTGATAAAATCGAATGATTTATCGCCATAAACTGTTATTACAACCGGTATTACTTTTCCAGCTTTGTCCTGAGTCCTCGCATTAAATTGCTTACAGAAATCCATGATATTCACACCTTTTGAACCTAAAGCAGGTCCGACTGGTGGTGATGGATTAGCTCCTCCGCCACGAATTTGTAACTTGATAATTCCAGCAACTTCTTTTGCCATAATTTAATATTTGCGTGTTTATTGCGAGAGCTTGATAGTTATTCAGGAAGCATTATGAATATTACAACTATCAATATCTTCTGTTAATTTTCTTTTTCTACCTGCATAAAACTTAGTTCAAGTGGGGTTTTTCTGCCAAATATTTTAACCATCACTTTAAGCTTTTTCTTTTCATCATTCACCTCTTCAATTATTCCGGTGAAACTGTTAAACGGGCCATCGATCACTTTAACCGATTCACCAACAAAGAATGGAACATTCAATTCCTCATCACTTGCATTCAGTTCATCAACTTTTCCGAGAATACGGTTTATCTCCGATTTTCTGAGTGGTACAGGTTCACCATCCTTAGAACCCAGAAATCCGATTACGTTTGGTACGTTTCTCAACAGATGAGGTATTTCACCGACAAGTACGGCTTCAACAAGAACATATCCGGGAAAGAATGTTCTCTCCTTACTGATTTTCTTGCCTGCCCTTATCTGATAAACCTTTTCTGTTGGGATAAGAACCTGTGAGATATAATCCCCTAACTTAAGACGTACAACCTCGCTATCGATATACTCTTTAACCTTTTTTTCCTTTCCTCCGATAGCCCGAAGCACGTACCACTTCTTTATATTCTCACTCATTGGAACCTTCTCATGTTTAGTATAACAAACTGTAAATGAATTGCATTGCCCTGCTAAAGATAAAATCCATACCGGAAACAATAAGTGCAAATATCAGAGAAGCCACCATTGTTAAAACAGCGCTGTTCTGAAGTTCGCTCCATGTCGGCCAGGTCACCTTATGTACGAGTTCTGTGTATGATTCCTGAAAATATCCTTTTATATTCATAGTACTACTAATTTTGCACGGGAGGAGAGACTCGAACTCCCGACACCTGGTTTTGGAGACCAGTGCTCTACCAACTGAGCTACACCCGTATCATGATCATGCAGGCGACGATCGCGACCGTCCCCTGCAGCAGATCCAAAACTCTTATTCAAGTATCTCAGTTACCTGACCTGCACCTACTGTTCTACCACCTTCACGGATAGCGAAACGTAATCCAACATTAATAGCAACCGGATAAATAAGGTCAACTGTGATTGTAACATTATCGCCCGGCATTACCATTTCTGTTCCTTCCGGAAGAGTGATTTCACCAGTAATATCAAGTGTTCTTACGTAGAACTGAGGGCGGTATTTATTATGGAACGGAGTATGACGTCCACCTTCTTCTTTCTTAAGAACATAAACCTCAGCTTTGATTTTTGTGTGAGGTGTTATTGTTCCTGGTTTAGCAAGAACCATTCCTCTTTTGATCTCTTTTTTATCAACGCCGCGAAGCAGAAGGCCAACGTTATCACCAGATTCCCCTCTGTCAAGTATTTTACGGAACATCTCAACACCGGTACATATTGATTTACGTTTAGTGGCGCCAAGTCCGATCAGTTCAAGTTCATCGCCCGTGTTAACAACACCAGTTTCAATACGACCCGTTGCAACAGTACCGCGACCCGTAATTGAAAAGACGTCTTCAACGGGCATAAGAAATGGTTTCTCATTTTCGCGCGGAGGTATTGGAATGTATGAATCAACAGCATTCATCAGTTCCATCACTTTTTCCTCCCACTTCGATTCGCCGTGCATTGCACCCAGTGCAGAACCACGGATAACCGGAGCATTGTCGCCATCAAACTTATAGAAGTTAAGAAGTTCACGAACCTCCATCTCAACAAGTTCAAGAAGTTCTTCATCGTCAACCATATCTACTTTATTCATAAACACTAACACCGTAGGTACGTTAACCTGGTGTGCAAGCAGGATATGTTCACGAGTCTGAGGCATAGGGCCATCATCGGCAGCAACTACCAATATAGCACCGTCCATCTGTGCGGCACCTGTAACCATATTCTTGATATAGTCAGCGTGGCCTGGGCAGTCAACATGTGCATAGTGACGGGTAGCTGTACAGTATTCAACGTGAGCAGTGTTAATAGTAATACCCCTTTCCTTTTCTTCGGGAGCATTATCAATTGAGTCAAAATCCCTGATTTCAGAGAGACCCTTTTTGGCAAGG
>JAPLEB010000138.1 GCA_026391555.1 Bacteroidia bacterium
GGCGTTTCCTTCCATGCTTTGATTTCCTTTTCATTAGGGAAATATTTTGGAGGCCGGGCAAATGTAAAACCAACAAGGACACCAGTTCTTTTAAATATGTTTTCAGATACCTTTGTAAAACCTGGCATATATTCCTCTTCCTTCCCCACTTGGCACGGCGGCACCTCATGCAGCATTATTACAACACGCACTTGCCCACTGTTATCGTAAAATCTTAAAAGAGGAACTCTTGGATAAATATGTAAAATCTCAAATACTTCAATTTCGAGAATAAAAAGATAGGTTTCCAATGGGAGCCTAGGGTTTAAAATCTCCCGGGCCATAAAGGGTGCTACCAGCATTTTATTGGCAGATGCGATATTAATAGTGGTTATGTAGTCATCAGGCCCATTTGGTAGAAATGTTCCGCTTCCGCTCATCCTCCACCATTCAACTACAAGAAAATTAATTCCCACACTCGTTAAAAAACGAAACTGTTTATTGAGTTTAACAATGTCGATCGGCACACCTTTGGGATTCAGTTGAAATGTTTCGACAGGAAGTGGGTCAACAGGATTCCGCAAAAACAATGCAGAATTTATATTAGGATTCATCCTGCCAACAAGATAGTCCGTCCGTTCCAAAAAGAGAGCTATACCTTCCCAACCCGGATTTGCAGTGCCGGTTTTCCCTGAAGTGGTTATAACCTGGTTAGTATCCTTTATTATTTTTTCTTTCCCCTTGATGCAAACCAAGAATGAAAAAGATAAACACATTATTATTAAAACCCTGATTTTCATTTTGCTTTATATTCATTAACTACCCTAAGCTGTATGCCAAAAATTCAGATATTAATTAATTACCGATACGTTTAGCTGAAGAATTATGATGATTTTGAAATTAAAAAAATCTGGAAATTCTTTTTTACACAATAAATCAGCTTAATATTCATGAAAAGAATTGCCGATATCAGGTCTTTTTGGGGCATCATCGAAAAACCGGGCACCTTTCCCAACCCTGTCATAGTCGCCAATGTCATTTTTCCCTTTTTCTGCCAGTTTCAGAAGTTTCTCGACAATTTTGGGATGCTCTTTTGCAACATCTATTTGTTCTCTATTATCTTCAACAAGATTAAATAACATTGGTTCCCTGATATCTATGGCATCTTCCTTTCTTATATGTGTCGACCAGGGGGGGCACCACGATGGCTGTGCAGGACGAACCAACATAAGTTTCCATTCTCCTGACCGTACAGCCTGAAGATGGGTATGCTGATAGTAAAAGAAAGCTTTGGTGGGGCTTTTAGCTCCCTCCTTGCCCAACATAAGGTTCGTAATATCATGTCCGTCAATAATCCGGTTTGAAGGAACCTTAGCCTTTGCAAGCTTTGCAAAGGTTGGTAAAATATCCATAGTCGTAGCAACTTCGTTACAAACTGTACCTGCAGGAATTTTCCCCGGAGCCCACATGATGCAAGGGACACGCAATCCGCCTTCCCATGTCGATGTTTTGGCCCCACGCAACGGGTAAGCGCTGCCTCCGTTTTCTTTCAGAATCGCCCAGGGTCCATTGTCGCTTGCATATATAACGTAGGTATTTTCATCCAGTCCCAGTTCTTTAAGTTTATCAAGGAGCCGGCCGGTATTATAATCTAATTCCTGTATAACGTCTCCATAAAGCCCTCGTTCCGATTTTCCTTTGAATTCCTCTGAAGCTGCAATGATCCGATGTGGCATTGAATGAGCGAGGTATACAAAAAAGGGTTTCTCCCTGTTTTTCTCTATAAAACCAATAGCTTCATCTGTATAACGTTTTGTAAGACTCGCCATATCCACATTCTTTTCTATCACGCTGTCATTTCGTATAAGATTGACATACAAATCATTACTGGAGGGCGTTCCGAAGAAATAATCAAACCCCTGATGACAAGGCAATAATTCCGGCGTGTATTCGACTTGTCCGTGACCGGCAAGATGCCATTTGCCAAAACAAGCCGAGGTATAACCAGCATCTTTTAATACTTCTGCAATAGAATTTTCCTTTAGATGAAGGCGTGGATGGATTTCTACCCTGTTATTCAGTTTAGCGACCCGCAACGGGTAACAACCGGTCATCAGAGAAGCACGTGAAGGCCCGGAAACTGTTTGGGCATAATAATTGGTAAACTTCATACCTTCTTTGGCCATTTTGTCAAGATGAGGAGTTTTAATCAATGGAGATCCAAAACAACCCATATCATTGTACCCCTGATCATCGGTTAAAATGTAGATAAAATTAGGTTTCTGTTTTTGATGATTTTCAATATGTTGTGCAAATGACGGAACAATTGCTAATTCAAAACAAAATCCCATTAAAACTCTGTTACTTAAAACATCGATTATTGTATTTTTCATAGTTGCCATGCAGTTTATCTTAATTTGTTATTCTTGGGGGCAGTTCTGTCCGAACTTCTTTTCTTGTCTAATTGTGCCTTTAATTTCTGCGCCACCTCGGGATAATGCAACACCACGTTGGTTGTCTCAGCGACGTCATTTTCCAAATCGTACAGTTGGTTTGGAGGCGCCCCTGGCTTGATCTTTCCATCGGGGGTGATGTCGCTGTTAACCTTATGCGTGATTGCAATTTCCTTCAATCCGTTTTGAGCGCCACCGGACCCCTGGGCGTCGATGTATAACCAACGGCCCTCGCGAATGGCAAGGTTCTGTGGATTCCCGGGCGCTGACAACAGATGATCGCGAATTGGTTTGTTAGAGTTCCCTATAAGCGCCGGCAAAACATTGTAGCTGTCCACTCCATCCTTGCCTGGCAGCGGTTGGCCGATCAGCGCAGCCAGGGTGGCCAGCATATCCACTTGCCCGATAAGTTGGCCGGAAATGCTGCCTTTGGGGATGTGCCCAGGCCAGTGTGCGATAAATGGAACTCGATGTCCGCCTTCCCATGCGCCGAACTTAAAGCCGAGCAAATTTCCGTTAAGCCGGAGGCCTGCATTCCAGGCATTTAAGGTTTCACCTTCATCTTTTATCACGCCGCCATTGTCGCTGGTAACGATCACCAGTGTATTATCGCTTAGTTTAAGTTCATCAAGCATCGAAAGCACCTGACCAACTATCCAGTCGAATTCCTGGATATAATCTCCATATAATCCGCAGCCACTCGTACCTTTGAACCGCGGGTTAGGTGTTATGGGGAGATGGATGAGTGGTGTGGCATAATACAGAAAAAATGGTTTGTCGTGGTGTTTGCGTACCCATTCCAGTGCCTTTCTGGTAAGTACCGGGCCGAGTTCCTCCGGTTTGTAAAGAGCACATGCGGACTTCCCCCCTTTCACGTCTGCATTGGAATTTTGATTTAATACCAGTGGATCGGCAGGATCAAGCCCGACCACGCGATGATTCTCGACAAAGACGAACGGTGGATGGCTGCTGACAACAGGAATGCCGTAATAGTAATCGAATCCGAGTTCAAGGGGTCCGGGTTTAAGTTCACCGTTCCAGTCCGGGGTATTCACTCCAAAACCGAGATGCCATTTACCAATACATGCTGTAGAATAACCCTGTTGCTTCAACAGGCTGGCAACAGTTGTCTTTGTGGTGTCAATTAGAAGCGGATCATGGCAGAAAATCGGTTTCCAGTTATCGACCCGCCATGCATACTCACCGGTGAGCAGGGAGTAGCGGGACGGCGTGCAAATGGCGGAGGATGAATGCGCATCGGTGAATAACCGACCCTGACTTGCCATACGGTCAATGTTTGGTGTCTTTACCTTTGTTGCTCCATAGCATCCCAAGCTGCCATATCCAAGGTCATCGGCATAAATGAATACAATATTGGGTTTCTGCCCTTGTTTTAAGTTCTTCTTTGCAGGCTCATTGGTATTAATTGATATTGTAGAAGCGGATATCATACTTGCACCAGCAAGCAAACCTGTTTTTAAAAACATGTATTTCATCATATATTATTTTGTTATTTATGATTAATTTAAAAGATACTTATATGAATAAGAGAAGAGAGTGTGCAAAATCAAAAGACTCTCTTCTCCTCTTCCAGATTACAACCTAAACTAACCTATTAATGCACACATGAAGATTTTATAGAAATTCATTACAATTGTTTAAGGAGTTATTAATGTGGATACTGATTCCTGGACTATTATTCCCCTATCTCTTAAAACAAGCGTATCCATCACTGAACATTTATTACCATTTGCAAGGGTATAGGTATATTTCAAAAACAGGGCATTTTTTCCGGGAGTCCAGATTTCTGTTTCCGGCATCATAAATGAAAATAAATTCGGTCTTCTTTTCAATTTCCGCTAAATAGGATGAAAGAGTAGAATCACAAAACTCTATATCAATTTTAGCCGATTGCGAATACGAAGTGGCTGAAGCAGCAAGAGTTCCGGCAAAAATCAAAAAAGCTATTAACTTCACGACTATCAGAATTTTAATGAACTTTTTTCTTTTGTAAAAAGAACAAATACAGAGATTTTTTTGCATACTTTTGTAGTGTTTTTAATTAAACATTATGCCACCCGGCATGATTATTTGTAAATTGTCAGTGTAAGCAAAATTGTAATCCTTTTCATTTTTCATTTTAATTTACAATTGTCAGCGTACATTAATTATTTTTTTGAATTCAGATTTCCCTTTGCCTTTTTCTTTATCCATCAGTTTTTCCCAATCTGATTGATTGCCAATAACCGGAACCTCCGGGAAGATGGTGCCTGTAGGCCGTTGCTCAGTCCCGTGCTGGTTATATTCACCAAGCCTAACCCGTGCCTGATCTGCCAGCCGCAACAATTTCGAAACTAGTTCAGGATGTAAATCTGCGACATTCTTACTTTCTCCTTTGTCAGTCGTCAGATTGAACAACATGGGTTCGTTTAATTCATGGTATTCCTTATTTCTTTGCCACCATGGAGTTTGATCCACAGTTCTCGGCAAATGGAGCTTCCAGTCTTTTAATCGGATCGCCTGCAGGTTTTCACAATTGTAGTAATAGAATGGAAGTTCCTTAGTTCGGACGAAGGACTTTCCCAAAAACAAAGGTATTAAACTGATCCCGTCGTAAAGACTGTCCGATGGGAGTGGCTCCTCAATGATCTCTGAAAGGGTTGGGAACAAATCCATGGCATTGACAGGTACATCGCAAACCCTAGGTTGTTTTATTTTATCCTTCCAATAAAGGATAAAAGGAACGCGGTGGCCTCCTTCCAGAGTTGTAAATTTAGTACCACGATAAGGCGATGCATATCGTTCATTGACTGGTCCGTTATCTGAAGTAAAGATAAGCAGCGTATTATCAAGAATTCCATTTTTCTCCAAGGCTTTTATGATTTCGCCAACACTCCAGTCCATCTCCTGAATCACATCCCCGCGAATGCCATCCTGTGATGAACCTTTAAATTTTTCTCCTGGCAGGTAGGGTGTATGGGGATAGTTATGTGCATAATAGAGGAAGAATGGTTTTTCTTTTTGCTCATTAATATAATTTACTATCCGATTGGTGTATAATTCGGTAAGTTTGTCGAGAGGGGTATTTTTATAAATAACTTTTTTCTCATCAAAAAAACGTGGATCATGGTCAAAGTTACAAGGCATTCCATAATAATGGTCAAAACCCTGGTTATAATAAGAAAACTTATCCTCTGTACCTATATGCCATTTGCCTACCATCATTGTGTTGTAATTCTGTTTTTTGAATTGTTCAGCCAAAGTTATTTCGTCGGGATTCAATCCAAGAAACCAATGAGCTTCCCTGTTGGGGTCAATCCCCATGTACAATCCACAACGTTGAGGATATGCCCCTGTCAAAAACGCGGCTCTCGATGGTGAACAGATAGAGGCTGCCGTATGAAAATCAGTAAAACGTAGTCCCTTTGCGGCCAGCAAATCGAGATGAGGAGTTTTCACCTCCTTTGCGCCATAACAACTGATATCACTATATCCCATATCGTCTGCCAAAATGAAAATAACATTTGGCTTTTTCATCGTTTCATAATTACCAGACTTTTTTTTAGATGAACATCCAACAACAATAAGTCCAGTGAATAGTATATACAGTTTCAAATCTCCTTTTAAATTCATTATTTCTCTCACTTAGAAATTTAAAAAAACCTATAAATGAATATGAACTGAAAACGAGAGTGTTTAGACTTATTCTTTGAGTTCTAATTTGTCCCAAACCCTCTTTTTCAAATCTTTCAGTCTCAACTCAACTGAAGGCAGTTCCGCCAAATTATTTTCAGGTTTATTCAAATAAAAATAAGCTGTTGCCGAAACATCATCACTTCTGAAATAATTGGTTGGATTTACAGGGAAACTTTCATCCTCCAATTTGGGGGGATTGACTTCATCCAGTAAACAACGATGAGTTGATTTTTCTCCATCCTGCCTATCAAAAATCCACACCGGTATGATTTCAGCTCCTTTATCTTTCATTTTCAGCATGAAGTTTTTTGTTGAATGACCTATTTGCTGGATGGTTACTTTACAATCCTGATGAAAATAAACGGGATCAACAATGTGGTAACGGTAAAAAGCATAAACATCAGTCTCTTTGGACGAAACAGGAGAACCATAATAGCGACAGGCAAATTCGCCCTGACCATAACCTGTACCAATGTAATCTTCGGTTCCTGTTCCAACCATTGATGGCAGTTTATCATCGCCATCGAGAAAAATTTTAACCTCACCTTCTCCAAACCATGTTCCATTATATAGTGAATCTCCAATTACACCGATATTGGTACCGATGAAACGTCCATTACCTTCCACTTTAGGGAGAATCACATAATCATCACCGAAAGTAGTTTTTATATCCCGATTCCAGAAAGCATGAAAATAGAGGGCATCATCAGGTAACTTATCCATTTTCGTTAAATTGATATCGTACCATAGTAACAATTCTGTAGTCGATTCGTTGGTGACCGTGATGTAAGCCGCTTTTCGGTAGGGCATTTGAATAGTGAAGTTAAAGGAGCGTGCTTCGGGACTGGAAAACAATTCATTGTCATACCGTGCTATCAATCCATGAGCAATTCCGAAGAAATCACCGATAGGTGCCGAAACTGCCGGTTTTTTTGCTCCGTCCCAGTACATATCAATACGCACAGCCCTGCGTTGTTCAGCGTTTTTGCCAATCGTACCACTTAACCACATACGGTTGATGATACCGGAACCTTTGATATCGAGAATAGCTTTTGTTTCGCCCGGAGAAATGATATAAAACGCGTTACCTTTTGCTCCTTTATTGGTTAGTCCACCTTTGCCCTTTTCCCCGTTTGGGTTTTCCGGACTTACCCAAATCGACTTCACATCTGCCGGAGCAGATTGAAATAGTGGCGGTTTGACAAACGATTTTTGTTCCTGTCCGCTTAATTGGATTGCACTATTGCAAAGCAAAAGCCCAGAAAGAATAATTATTTCAAATGATGTTTTCTTCATTTCTTATTTAATTGATTGGTTATAAATATTAATTTAATCTACTAAATCCTCTTTTTTTACGTTCATTATACCGGGATTTTCAAAAGATAGATACTATACAATTCATTACCGAATAGGAGCTGTTCGCTCACCTTTGAGATATTCCGTAAGTTTTGTTTTCATTTCTTCAACAACTTTAGGATATTCATTATACACATTCTTCGTTTGAAAGGGATCGGCCATTAAATTGTAAAGCTGGGCTGGTGGAGCATCTTCCTTAATTTCCCCATTTGAAATATCACTATTAACCTGTTTCGTTAATAAAAATGCAGATGGACCACCTAAATTATGATCCCCAATTTTTTTTCCTGGAAATCCCCCACTCCCTTGTTTCCCAATGTATAACCATCTTCCTTGTCTTAGAGCAATATGACTCGGGGTAGATGGTGAAATAACCAGATGATCACGTTCTTGCGGCCCATACCCCGTTAAGGATTGAAGGACATTATAGCTGTCTTTTGCGTCTTCAGCCTTTAACCTGTAATTAACAATTTCTGCACAGGTGGCCAGGATGTCCACATTGCTAATCAGATGATTCGATGTTGAACCGGCTGGTATTTTCCCTGGCCATCGGGCAATAAATGGAATGCGGTGTCCACCTTCCCATGCATCGAACTTAAAACCAAGAAGGTTGCCATTTAACCGATGACCTGCCATCCATGCTTCCTGCCCTCCCATATTAAGCATGCCTCCATTGTCGCTGGTGAAAATAACCAGGGTGTTCTTTGCAACATCCATATCATCGAGGGTTGAGAGTACTTCACCCACTATCCAATCTAACTCGTGAATGAAGTCACCATAAATACCAGCTTCACTCGTACCCTTGAATTGCGAGGCAGGTGTAAAGGGATGATGGATATTTGTTGTTGCCAAGTATAAAAAGAATGGTTTATTCTTTTGCGACTTTATCCATTCTACAGCCTTATTCTTAAGTGTTGTACCAACCTGTTCATCAACATAAACAGCATGTGCAGCTTTTGCTCCTCCAATCTGATCTAATTCCATCTTCTCCCGAAAAGGCTTTGTTTCTGCTTTTTCTTCGTAAACAAACGGATCATCAGGATCGTAGCCAACAACATGATGATTCTCAACAAAGACAAACGGAGGATGACTGTTTACAACAGGCACGCCAAAATAATAATCAAAACCTAATTCCAGTGGCCCCGGCTTTAGTTCCTTATTCCAATTAACCGGATATTCTTTACCAAAACCAAGATGCCATTTCCCAATACAGGCAGTGGAATAGCCGGCTTCTTTCATTAAACGCCCTATAGTTAGTTTTTGGGTGTCGATAATCAGTGTGTCCTTTAAAAAAATAGGTTTAGAAAGCTCCTTACGAAAGGGGTATTCTCCTGTTAATAATGAATACCTGGAGGGAGTGCACACTGCCGATGCCGAATGAGCATCAGTAAACATGCGTCCTTGCTCTGCCAGCCGATCAATATTTTGGGTATGTACTTTTGTGGCTCCATAGCAACTTAGGTCACCATATCCCAGGTCATCGGCATTGATAAGAACAATGTTGGGCTTTAAGGATGACTTGATTTCCTGTGTACAACTTGTCCCGCTTACAGTCAGTGCTATTGGTGCGCCGATTGTTATAATAGTCTTACAACAATTTGCAATATTAATTCCTTCCATGTGATTATTTTTCAATTTCTTAACGAAATAAATAATTAAACAGATTACTGTTCGGAAAATAGGAGATTTCATCCTGAGTTTGCAACTCAGGATGAAATTTTATTTAAGAATTAATAACCTGTATTTTGTACTAACTTCGGATTAGCCTTGATCTCGCTGTCCGGAATCGGGTACCTTGTCATGTAATCTTTTGCATTAGTGGCTCCTCGTGCAATGGCTTTGGAAATTAGTTTGCCATGCCGGATTAAATCCATCCTGCGCTGGCATTCTGCCACAAATTCCCAGCCCCGTTCGTTTAATAGAGCATCTCGCAGTGCATTTTTTGAGGGAAAATCGTCAACACTATATTCTGGAACACCTGCCCTTTTTCTGATTTGATTTAATAAATCTATAGATTCCTGATTTGGTCCGTTAAGTTCATTAAGAGCTTCTGAACGGTTGAGTAATACCTCGGCATAACGAATCATTGGAACATCATTTCCATGACTAGCCCCAACAGCGTCAGGATCAGGAACATATTTAAAACAGCGAACTGCCTTTCCTTCATCACTGGAGTTAAGTAAATTATGAACTTTCCCTTTTACATCGGTATAATTAAAAAGAAACCAACCCAGGCGCTTGTCGCTTGAATTATAAGTATTAACCCAGTCATTATATACGCAAAACTGAGCTCCCCAATTAAGCCAATTGCTTTGTATCTGGTAATTCGGAGGAAATGCACCACATATATAACTATTCCCATTGATTGTAGTCAAAGATGGACTGACTAAAACAACCTCATCGTTTACTTCATTCTGAACTGCGAACATGTTTTTGATGTCGCCGACGAACAATTTATACTTATTCAAATCCATTACTTGTTTGTTGACATCAGCAGCTTTTTGCCACTGATGTGTATTCATATAATACTTACCAAGTATAGCAAGAGCAGCACCTTTTGTTGCTTTTCCCCAGAGACTTTGTGTTACCGGTAAATCATTGGCTGCATTCTGAAGCTCAACGGTAATAAAAGTATCAAATTCCTCATCGGTTGCCCGTAAAGGTTCCAGAGTCAGTTCAACTGCAGTAATGATCAAAGGTACGGGTCCGAAAAGCTCCCATAAATAGTAATAATCAGCCGCACGAATGAATCTGGCTTCTGCTTTAAATTGTTTAACTCTATCGGCTGACAAAGCTGTCACTTTATCAATATTATCAAGCAATGAATTCGCATTCCTTATACTTATATAATATCGGCTCCACATACCTAAAAATGAAAACGTACTGGATTGAGGATCCCAGTTAAACGTCTGATATACTACGGCAGAAGCTTCATAGCTGCCACCCCATTCCCACATAATATCTCCCGGCCATTCATTGAGATCAAAACGATCAAGCACAGCTGTAGCACTAAGTTGCATATTGCTATAGGCAGAAACAAGAACACTATTAATTCCTTCCTCGGACTGAATAAAAGTTGCCGGTTCGTATTGGGTATATATCTCTTCTTTCAGAAAATCTTCACACGATGACAATAAAAGAAGAATTATTGATATCCAAACTATTTTAATATTTAATATTATCCTTTTCATAATCATTTGTTTAATTAAAGTTAAATGCTAAAAATTTATATTTGCCCCAATTCTGAAAACCCTTGCGATAGGGTAATTATTAAAGCTGCTTTTTTCTACATTATTGCCACTTTGATTAGCTTCAGGATCATAACCATCAAATTTAGTGATTGTGAGAAGATTTTCACCAGAAAGAGTAACCAATATAGATTTGAATAATTTGAAATTTTTCATTGGAATATTATAGCTTAATGTAACGTTTTTTAAGCGCACGAATGACGCATCCTGTATAGTGTATGAATTAATCATCTTCCCACCACCAAAATATATGGCTGAATTTACTCCGGAGGGATATCCAGTATTTGGATTTTCCGGGGTCCAACGGTTTATATAGTGCTTTGTCATGATGTTTCGATCGAAGTTAATCGGGAACATAGACTCGAGCACATTGCCATTAAACGTTTCAATTCCTTGTACTCCAAGCAAATAGATATCCAGGTTGAAGTTTTTATAGGAAAATGTGTTATTAATACTATATGATAAATCAGGGAAAGGATCACCTAATATAACTCGATCATTGCCATCAATTTTTCCATTATTGTCGTAATCTAAAAAGATAGGTTCTCCAGGTTTGGCTGTAGGTTGTGCCGATTTGGCTATATCATCACCTATCTGAAAAATACCTGTTACTTTATATCCATAAAAAGCACTCATGGGGTAGCCTTGCCTTACTAACGCAAACCCTGGAATATTGTCTACAATTCCTCCGATAATAATATCACCAACATAAGGAGGTAATTCTACTATTTCATTTTTCAGTGTTGACACCGTTATATTAGTATTCCATTGAAATTTACCAGTCAAATTGTGTGAAGTAATGGACAAATCAATTCCTGAATTTCTAACTGTTCCAAAATTTGTACGGATGTTTGAAAATCCGGATGACATGGGTACCGGCTTACTAAATAATTGGTCTATTGAATTCTTGAAGTAATACTCGATTTCTCCACTAATTCTATTATCGAATAATCCGAAGTCAAGTCCAAAATTATATTCTTCAGTAGTTTCCCAAGTTAATTCTGGATTCGGAATTCTGGCTGGCTGTGCTCCACTTTGTTGCACACCTCCTAATACTGCATTTCCACCAGCTACAAATGTTGAACGAGTTTCAAAATTATCAATTCCTTCATTTCCCGTTTGCCCATAACCGAATTTTAACTTTAAATTACTGATTACCGAAATGTTTTTCATGAAAGGCTCTTCAGTTATTCTCCAACCAACTGCAATTGATGGGAAAACAGCATATTTGTTTTTGTCTGAGAACCTTGAGGTTCCGTCACGTCTTATCGAGGCAGTAAGTAAATATTTATCCAAAAAAGTATAATTAATCCTTCCGATAAACGATTGTAACTTATAAACAATTTTGGAGGTATAAACCTGATTAGACAGCACATTCCCACTTTGCAGCAGGTTTGTGTTTGTTACATCGGAAAGAAATCCAGTAGTATAGGATCTTAGATAGATGTTATCGAATTTTTCCCAGGTTGCTCCTCCAATAAAAGAAATATGATGTTGTCTAAAAGTTTTATCATAGTTAACTAATCCCTCTGCTAACCAGTAGTTCAGATTCGTGCTATAAACATTTCCAATTCCTCCGTTTGCTTTTCCAAGTACAGTGGTACGATCAGAATATTCATCATTCCTGACATTATTGATATCAGTTCCAAATCTGAAAGTACCCTTCAGCCCGTTAGCAATCTGATATTCCCCAAAAGCACTACCAAAAATACGATTATTCTGCTCCCTGTAATCATATCCGTAAGCCAAGGATACCGGATTGCCCAGGGATACGCTCGGATTTCTCTCATATTCACCATTTTCATTCTTTTTCGGGCTAAGCCGGGGATCAAACCCAAGTGCCGCATTCAAAGGATCACCATATTCATTACTTCTATTACTTTCATTCGGTATCTTGTCTTTCATATTCGAATTTATGTTCACTTTAATACCAAATTTAAATTTCTCACTCGGATTTGTCTCAATATTCACCAAGGCATTATACTTTTTAATACCGGAACTAACCATAATCCCATTCTGATCCAGGTATCCTAACGAAGTATAGTATTTCAATTGTTTATTTCCACCAGTTATCGAAAATTGATGATTTTGTGCCCAGGCATTCCGAAACAACTCATCCTGCCAATCAGTACCTTTTCCTGCTGCAGCAATTTGTTCAGTAGTATAAGGTATCGTTTTACCAGCATCTTTGCTAATGTCATTGATCATCAGCATGTATTGAGTTGCATTTAACACATCGATTTTATATGATGGTGTCTGATATGCAAAGTTTGTGCTATAGGAAACTTGGGGAGTACCTTCTTTTCCCATTTTGGTCGTTATCAATAAAACACCATTTGCAGCCCTGGTTCCATAAATAGCAGCTGCCGATGCATCTTTTAAAATTTCTATATTTTCAATGTCTGAGGGATTCAAATTCGCTGGGTCACCTCCAGGCAGTCCGTCAATAACTACAAGTATACTATTACTACTGTTGATCGAACCCGCTCCGCGGATACGAATATTCAAAGTCCCTCCAGGTTCAGAACTTGTCTGGGTAACACTAACACCTGATGCTTTTCCCGAAAGAAGCTGAAGAGCATTGGTATATACTCCTTTAACAAAATCTTTGGAAGATACTGAGGTTACCGATCCTGTGATATCACGTTTTTTAACAGTCCCATAACCAATAACCACTACTTCATCCAGCTCTAAGGATACTTCTTTTAAAACAACATCAATCTTCATTCGTCCTTCTGATGGAATTTCTTGTGATGCCATACCAACGAAGGAAAAGATTAGTGTAGCATTCTCTGGCGCATTGCTTATGGTATATTTACCTGACGCATCTGTCAAGACACCGAGCGTAGTTCCTTTTACCAGAACAGTTACTCCGGGTAAGGGACTGCCCTTCTCGTCAGTAACAGTCCCGGTAATTTTAAGTTGCTGTTGAAATGCAGAGAGTAACCCGGATTGTTCTATTGGTGTAAGAATAACCTGCCGGTCATAAACAGAAAATTTTACTTTCTTATCAAAGATACCGGCTAAGATGTCCTTAATGGTTTCATTCTCCGTATCAATGTTTATTCTTCTTTCAACATCGATCAGTTTTGGACTGTAGAGGAAAAAAAACTCGCTCTGATTCTCAATCTCTTTAAGCGCGTCTGAGATTGTAACATCTTCAAGCTTTAGGGTAAGCTTTGTCAATTGTGAATAAGACTCATTTGCCCAGAGCTGAAAAATTGTCATCATGGATAAAAAGAGGGTTAGTTTCATGACTCTGATTGTTTTTAGTGAAATGAATTTTAAAAAAATCCTTTCACAATAGTCTCGAAATTTTTTCATAAATTTGAATGGATTAAGTTTACTAAAGTTTTTTTACAGAAATAAGGTACTTAGTCTGGCGGGATCGTGGGCAAACACAGTCCCGCTTTTTTTCATAATCAGTTATGTTTCATAGGCTTTTCGTTATTTGTTGTTCGTTATTCGTTATTCGTTGTTCGTTATTTGGCTTTATTTTAATTTCGCCTGTAGTAAAGAACAACTTTCCTTTTGGAAAAAGTTCCGGGACTGATCATTTGCCGGTTTGATATTGAATAACTGACCGGTGAGACCAGGGCCATAAGTTCCATGACCTGGGGAAAAGTTTCATTGACAAAAGTGGCAGTATATGTCAGATCAAGTAATTCAGGATCTTTTATCTGTATTTCAACATTAAACCATCTGCTTAGTTTTTCTACAACTTCACCCATTGGTTCTTTATTGAACACCAGTTTCCCGTCTTTCCAGGCAAAATACCTTTCATCAGCTATAGTGCGGGTACTGATTTCATTATTACTCTTCTGAAAAATGGCCAGATCAGCCGGTTTCATTTTTAACAGGGTAATTGGCTTCCCATCCGGCTTCGTCCGTTGCAACTCAACCCGTCCATTGATAAGTGAAGTCTCAATTTTGTCTTCATCGGGATAAGCCATTATATTAAATGTTGTTCCACGTGCCAGAACCTGAATTTCTCCTGCTTTTACGATAAAAGGTATTTTAGAATTGTGGACAACCTCAAAATATCCTTCGCCATTTAATTCAACCATGCGATTATTCCCCCGGAACATTGCCGGATATTTTAATGAACTGCCATGATTAAGCCAGACATTTGAACCATCGGGCAAGGTGACTTTTGTAATAGCATCCACTGAAGAAAAGACCTCATTATATACCTGATTAACTGAAGCCTGAACATGCTTAGCTGATTGATACTTAACAGACATAAAAATTCCAAACCCAAGAGCAGGTAACAAGAGTAATGCTGCTGCTTTCATAAAAAACTTTACAAAATTCTCTCTTCTTTTATATATTATAAGATTCTGATCAGATATTTGTAAAAGTTTTTTCGATTGAGTCAGATTAATTTCATGATGTATACGGCCCAGTAAAAGATCAAAATCAGTTTTATGATTGCTGTCTTCATCTGGTAATTTATCCCATATCTCAAATAAAAGAGACTTCCCCTCAGCTGTTTTTGCAGAGTCTTCGAACCATGCTAAAACAGAACTTAATTCTACTTCAGTGCAACAATTGCTACAATACTTTTTTAATAACTCTTCATTCATAAATCATCCTCAATTTATTTTGAGTAACAAGCACTTCCGATAATATACCGGAAGCGCTTTATTACCCATCCTAACTAACAAAAACCAACTAACCAAACCCTAACATAAGTCTTACAAAAATTCATCCTATATCTGTACAAAAGTAATACTAACGTTAAATTGAATTGTGAATTTAATGTAAGACGCAATAATCAATAATTGCCACTACTTAAAAAAAGGAATTTTTATAAAATAATTTTATTGCTTTGAATATCAATACTATACAAAAAGATGCCAGAAGAGTATTGCTATCAGGGAGTAATTGCCCAGTTTTTCACGGATAGTTTTAAGAGCACGCGACATATGGTTTTCTATAGTATTTACAGAAATATGTAATCGTTCGGCAATTTCATTATATTTAAGACCTTCAACCCGGTGCAACAAGTAAACCTCTTTTTGGCGTTGAGGTAATGCTTTTACAATTTCATCAAGTTTATTTGTAAGTTCATCGTATTCAACCTTCACATTGACGGGCTCCTCATTTATTTCCTGCAGAGACTTCAGATATTCAACAAACTGAGATTCCTTTGCTTTTTTTCTGATAATTGAAATAGCTGAGTTATAGGTTATTGTAAATACATATGATTTTATTGATGAATCTTTCTTGACTTTATGACGATTTTCCCATAAATTAAGAAAAACATCCTGCATAAGGTTCTCTGACTCTTCCGGTGATTTAAGAATTGAATAACCAAATTTATAAACCCTTTTACAATACTTTTTATATAATACATCAAAAGCAAACATGTTGTCTGCCTTGATTTCCAGCATCAGTTCTTCATCACTAAATAAAATAAAATCTTTCATAAAGGATAATTCATAGGTTCAAAGTTAGAATTATTTCGAATATTACATTAATGGTTAAAAAGAATTAAGTTCTTCAGTCAAATCAATAAACAAGATATTAAACGTCAAATGATTGCCTTTTAATACCGTGCCAGTAGTTTGCAGTACTCCCCGCGCCTTTCCTTCGGCCTAACAGTGATTCTATTTATAAACTTTGGATGAAGGGTCTGCTGACGTTAGAGAATTTCCTTGTTTGAAGAAAATAAATCGAGAAGAACCTAATTATTATAAGCAAATATCAATCATGGTAAATTGACGCAAATGGATGCAGAAACATTCATTACAATCACAATATCAATATGTTAGTGAAGAATTGGCCATTTCCTGTTCACTTTGTAAAAACTGCAAACTTTGCAAAGTCTGCAGTTTTTTTATTTCTGATCTCCTATATAATATGTATTTTTGATCTTGTCTGAAAGTATAGAAAAAAACAGGTGAATCAGTTTTGTGTTTATCGTCTGTAAT
>JAPLEB010000041.1 GCA_026391555.1 Bacteroidia bacterium
AGGTTGCATACGCGTTACTCACCCGTACGCCGGTCGCCACCAAAGTATTGCTACCTCGTGCTGCCCCTCGACTTGCATGTGTTAAGCCTCCCGCTAGCGTTCATCCTGAGCCAGGATCAAACTCTTCATTGTAAAAATTTATTCTTAAATCTCTTTACAAAAACCAATCCGTGAACTCAATTCAAAAATACTAACAAGTTAATTTTTTGACGAGATTTTCCATATCTCGCCTGGTTGTTTACTTCATAATTTCAAAGAACCTTTGTCCGCCATAGCCTTCTTGGCGAAGACGGATCTTTTTGCTTTTGGGACGACAAAGTTAATACTTCTTATTATCTATTCCAAAAAAAAACGAGATATTTTTTCCGGCTTTCCTCTTTCCCTGCTCCCCTTTCTCCTCTAAGCCGGAATCTTATCTCTCCTAACCCTTCAATCAACTCTTTGCCTTAAAGCGGGTGCAAATGTATGAAACAATTTTTACTATCCAAAAAAATTATAAGATTTTTTCGCGATATTTAATGCTATTCCTTTTAGTCGCTGATATACTGGAAGATACAAAAACAAAAAAAATACTCCACTAAATTGTTAGCATCAGGTGATGGCGCTTTTGCTTCGTCGCGGAGTTTACCACGCCTTGCGGAACGAGCTCACCGAAGGTAATCTCACCTCGAATAGAAAAATCAAAGAACTTATGTGCATGATTCCGGATATCCATTAAAATTTAAATGCGTTGACCCCGTGAGGGAATGAAAATTAGGTTTTTAAAATACAATTCTATATATTTACAATAAAATTCAGTATTATAAAAAGTAGTTTTTATAGGCTCTCTTACTATAAGGATATAAAGATCATTAAACAAAAACATACAACATGAAAAAAAATCAGTTAGTTTTAGTTTTCCTGTTGATAGTATTGTCCAGAATTAATTTGACAGCACAGGAAAATACAAGTCTGTTTTCTTATGGCTTGCGTTTAGGATCCGGTTTTTCAGGCTTCACTCACAATCATGAGGTTTTTACTCAAAAAAAGAGTGGGCTGGCCGCAGGTCTTTTTGCCGAGGTTAACCCTGCTCCTTTCCTGGGGATTTCTTTTGAGGCAGATTATTTGATGGAAGGGGCATTCCATGTTAGTCCATATTTGATATATCCTGAATCATCTGTTAGTTACTCTGGCGGATTAATATATAAATATGCCTCCGACGTCACACTTCATAATATTCATCTGCCGGTATTGATTAACATCAGACCAATAACAAAAGGAGTCTCCCCAACATTCTCTTTAGGGTACTCGTTTGATTTTTTCTTAACTGCTATTTCACACGATATGATCATGTCTTCGGGAACTTCTTTGATCCCGGTTACAGACAGAAGCATTGAAAATGTCGCTTCAAGTTTTGAGAAGTGGAACATGGGGCCGGTTGCAGGGGTTGGGATCAAATTTCCGGGCCTCAAGTTTAATTATTCTTTTGATGTAAGATATAAGGTTGGATTATTGGATATTAATAATCTGGCAGGACTGAACAGCCTTAACGGACAATATGATTTTTCAGTCAACACTTTAATTTTTTTCCTGACAATTTCAAAATAGTACCTAATAAGATTTGGAAAATAATTATTTACTAAATTATGCAAGTATGAAAAAATTTCTATTAAAAACAGCTTTGTTTATACCAATTGTTATTGGTATGAGTTACATGTCCTGCAAACCTGATTCTTTTACAGAAGAAGATGCAATGTTACTTCAGAGTAAACTGGAAAAAGAAATGATTCTTTTACAGGATTCTTTGAAAACAGCAACAACAATTCTGGATGATTCCCTGGATAAAGATTTTCAGAAAATCACTTACACTTTAAGCCTTGTTGATGCTTATAAATCAACAATGTTGAGCACGAGTTCAAAGGGGGTATCCGCTGCTTCAGTTACTATGACTCAGGGAGGAACCGTGGTTTCAAAAACTACTGATGTGTCGGGGGTGGCGATGTTTGATAATCTGCAAAAAGGATTAGCAACTTTACATGTCGTTTTAACGGGGTATTCTGAAGTAAATGCAGTAATTAATTTCGCATTTTTCGGGGTAGGAACTTCCGTGAACGGAGGAATTCAGTTTGGTAATGTTTTGCCAATGATCCCTATTTCAGGGACATCAACCGGGACAATCAAAGGAAAAGTAACTTGCGAATCAGACCTGACCAATAAAGTTCCGGAGTCTGTTCCCACAGGAACTAAAGTAATTGCAACAGTAGACCCTTCTTCTTCTGCATTAAATAATATCGGTGGTGGAATAATTGAATCCATAAGTTATGACAATCTTTCTCTTCAAGCATTAACTGATGTAAATGGAGATTTTGTAATGACAGTACCTGCCACATCCATGGGGCTCGATTATTCCCTCAGGGTATCCGATTTTGCAGTAAACCAGTCACTCCTGATGTTAACAAAAGGAGGCGTTCCTGTTACAGGTGTTCAAACAGTATCTACAAATTTTGGATCCGGATTTTCATCAGTATCTTCCTCTATTCCTTCTGTTAATCCGGTAATTGTGACAATCGGGGCACCTGATTACACTTATACTCAGGCTACCGCGACCGCGGTAGTTTCTAATCCGAACGGCCTGGATTATATCCAAACAACCAATGCCGGGAATTATTATGACGCGGGAAATACATTTTATTTTAGTATCGACGATCCTGCTCCGGCTGCCGGAGGAACAAATGCTATTATTGGCACCTTTGTAATAAACAGTTCTGGTCAGATTCCCGGCGTTACTATAACTACTAAAGGCTCAGGTTATTCAACGGGTATAGAAGGTACAACTTTTACTCTGCCTTATATCAAATCTGCTGCAAGAGCTGTAGTTGTATCTGTAAACGGTTCCGGAGCTATTACAAGCTGGCGCATTTCATCAGGTGGTCAATTTTATTCAAGAACAAATCTTGAATTTGTCAGGTCAACTGGAAGTGGCACCGGCGCTGTTTTGACTTTACCTGCTATTAACGACTTGGCTTCAAACTATCTATACTTCGATCTGGCAACATATCCTCAATCACCAGCTATTGGTCTAAACTATGCCGTTAATGATGAATTCACTCTTGCGATTAAAAGTGGAATGAGCAATGTCATGACTGGGAAAATCCACATGACAACAGGTAGTGTAACAGCAATGAATATATTAACTGATGGGACTAATTATATCACAAATAAAGTTAATGTTGTTATAGCCAGTCCCGGATTGACAGGAGCAACCGCTACTGCCACTGCTACAGTATCAAATGGAAGAATTTCTGCAATAAATGTTGGTTTTGGAGGCAGCAATTATTCAAGCGCTCCTGTAGTTACGATTCTGAATGAGGTTGAAAAAATTCAGGCTAAATACACTGCAACAATCACAGATGGTAACATTACCGCCTTGCCTAAGGATGTTGCCGGTATCTTTACAGGCAATGTTGGCAATGGATATCTTACTGTTCCATCTGTTACCATTACTCCGGGAGTTTCAGGTATGGGAACAGGAGCATCGGCTGTAGCAGTCCTTACCAACGGTACTGTTTCATCATTGAATCTGGTAAATGGGGGTTCTGGTTTTACAGGAGTTAATACTCCAGCCACTGCTGCAAATGCACCTGCCTCAACAGCTGTTAGTGTAATAGGTAGCGGGACAACAATTGTTAACATTAATCTCGGCACCGGGAAAAGAAGTATTGAAGATTAAACGGCTGTTGGATTATTGTGGATTGTTCTTTTTAAAGAGGCTGCCTGAAATAAGGGCAGCCTCTCTTTTTTTACGCAACACTTATGAATGTGAAACACAAAAATATTTTTAATTTGGCGCCTTGATTAATTTTCAAATTTATTTTTATGTTAACACCGAATAAATGAAAAATTATCACTATTATTCGGATAATATATGAAATTAGAAGGAGATTGCCTTCGGCGAGCTCTCCCGATAAATCGGGATCGGTTCTTCGCTTCACTTCGTTTCGCTCAGAATGACAGGTACTTGTGTTTTTAAGAGGGGTGTGGTTGGAGGCTGTGCCTCCATTATTCATGTTATCTTTAATTTTATTCTCACCATTCTGCCTTTTTGCTGCAGGTGGAGCGGTACCTTCTGTCGGACCTGTCAGGGTTGAATTTATTATTTTCGGACTTATTCTTCTCGGGGTTGCTCTGTTTCACAAACAGACTTTCGGGGTAGCAGTCATCGGACTTACCGTATTATTGACTTTCAAACTTGTTTTTGATCCGGGTTTTCACCTTATAGAGCATCTTTTTGGTCAGACCCCCTTTGGAGAACAACTTATGGACAAAGGTTTACGGCAGGGGGAATGGGGTATAATCCTCAACCTCCTGGGTTTATTGCTGGGCTTTGCAATTCTTTCAAAAATATTTGAAGAATCGGGCGTTCCGGATATATTACCAAGATTTCTGCCTAACGACTGGAAAGGTCCGTTTATACTTTTGGTTTTTGTTTTCGTTTTATCATCATTCCTCGATAACATTGCTGCTGCTCTAATTGGCGGAGCTATTGCCCTTGTTGTTTTCAAAAAGAGAGTTCATATCGGATATATTGCAGCAATTGTGGCTGCGAGTAATGGAGGAGGCAGTGGAAGCGTAGTTGGAGATACTACCACAACAATGATGTGGATTGATGGCGTCAGCGCTTTTAATGTATTACATGGGTTTGTGGCCGCCGGAGTGGCTCTCATATTTTTTGCATGGTTTGCCTCGCACCAACAAGACAAATACCAAAGAATACAAAAGGGTGCGGATTTATCTTTAAAGATTGACTGGGTAAAGATTTTCAATGTTGGTCTTATACTTGCCGGCGCAATTGTTTCCAATATACTTTACGATATGCCCGCTTTGGGAGTTTGGATCGCCATTGTTATTGGAGCACTCCTCAGACCTGTTCCCTGGAAAGAGGTACCCGGAGCAATAAAAGGTACAATATTCCTGCTCAGTTTGGTTACTTGTGCTTCGATGATGCCGGTAGAAGAACTCCCCGATGCTTCATGGATAACTGCCCTTGCTCTTGGATTTCTTTCAGCAGTATTTGATAACATCCCCCTTACCAAGCTTTGCCTCGATCAGGGTCATTATGACTGGGGTATGCTTGCATATAGTGTTGGGTTCGGAGGCTCTATGATCTGGTTCGGCTCATCTGCCGGGGTGGCAATAACCAATAAATTCCCTGAAGCACGTAATGTAGTTCTTTGGGTTAAAAACGGATGGCATGTAGCAGTGGCATTTGTAATAGGATTCTTTGTTTTGTACTTTATTATGGGATGGGAACCTGCTGATAATAAAGAACATAAAATAATCAACTGTCCTGTTCCCGGATGCCCGATGGCAAATAAAGGAGAAGCCGGAGCAGAAAAAGGTACGGTGAGTTATCTGGAGTTGGTAAAATAAGCAATCTCTATTTACTTTCTTTATACTCCTTTAGTAAGGATTGGAATATCTCTTTTACCGAAGATATTTTAGTTGCCCTGAAAGCGTTTGATCCGGCAAATGCATAGCCGTTTTCAAAATTACCCTTAAGAGCATTAATTAATGCTATTATTATACAGTATGGGCTTTTTGATATATCACATGTCTTGATACATTTGAAAGGACAATTCTTTGGTTGTTTTTTACCCTCTCTCACTTTGGTAATAAAGTTGCTCAGTATAGCCCGGCCCGGCATGCCAACCGGACTTTTAATTATTTCAATATCAGAACTCTCAGCATCGATATAAGCCTGTTTGAATGCAGGAGAGGCATCACATTCATCAGTAGTTACAAAACGGGTGCCCATTTGAACTCCAGAAGCGCCCAGATTCAGAATATTATGAATGTCTTCACCGGTATAAATACCTCCGGCAGCAATAAGAGGAATTTTTGTATCATACTTATCCTCATATATTTTCAGTTCACTGACGATTTCCGGGACAAGCTTTTCAAGTGAATAATCCATATCATTTATCTGCTCCTCTTTAAAGCCCAGATGTCCGCCTGCCTTGGGACCTTCCACAATAACAGCATCGGGCAGATAATCGTAATTGGTTTTCCATTTTTCGCAGATAATCTTAGCCGCTCTGGCCGATGAAACGATAGGTACGAGCTTTGTGACACTGTCCTTTTTTAAAAAAGATGGCAGATCGAGCGGGAGGCCCGCTCCTGCCGTAATTAAATCGACCTTCTCAGAGATTGACGTTTTAATCATATCCGTGAAATTGGTCATTGCAACCATCACATTTACACCAATAACACCTAAAGTCTTTTCGCGTGCCTTGCGTATCTCTTCTTTGAGTCCGATTATGCTGGCTTCAAGAAAATCAGATGAAAACTCTTTGTATAAAAGACCGAGTCCTGCACTTGAGATAACCCCTACTCCACCTTCATTTGCGACGGCAGAAGCAAGTCCTGAAAGAGAAATCCCCACTCCCATCCCTCCCTGTATTATTGGAACTGCTATTGCAAGATTACCAATTCTTAGTCCCTTCATTTTGTTTTTTAATTTTCGCCAAAGGTAGGTTAATAATCCACTCAGGAGCCGGAAAACAGATATTTAACATATAATTAAGGTTAATAATATATTTTCTGGTACTAAAATTGCTGCTTTCAGCTTGAATAAAAGTCTTAACTTTAGACTGTTAATTTTATTTAAGACTTATGAACCGAGCCCCGATGCATCGGGGCGAGTTCAATACGGCCTGTTAAAAATAATTTTGTACGGATGAAAAAAGTATTTGTCATTTCCATATTCATCATTTTGGCTATTCTTAATCTTACAGCCCAGACTGAAAAGGAGATAAAAGCTGAAATAAAACATGTTACAGTTTTTCCCGACAGGGCACAAATTGATCATGAGTCATACGTTTCGCTCCTGCCAGGGAAAACAATCCTGAAACTTTCAGGTCTCTCTCCTTATATTGATCCACAGAGTATACAGGTAAAAGGGTTTGGAGAATTCACTATCCTTTCGGTTAATCATCAGAATAATTATCTGCAGAATCTGGAAGATGCACCGGAAGTTAAGAATATAAGGAGTCAGATCGAGGCGCTTCAGATAAAAGTTGAAGATGAGAAGGCTGCCATCAACATTCTTAAGGAGAAAGAGGCCTTCCTTGTTGCCAACAGGGCTATTCTTGTAAAGGAGACAACATTTACCCTCGAGCAGCTTAAGAGTGTGATGGAGCTGTATACTAATAATATGGATCAGGTAACAATGACAACACTGAAAAAAGGCCGGTTGATAAAAGATTATGAAAAGCAGATATCTGCTCTTCAGCAGCAAATATCTGACAAGCTTGGCAAACAACAACTTCCATCCGGTGAGATATCAGTTACTGTTACATCTGAAAAACAGCTTTCCGGAAAATTCTCCTTCAGTTATGTTGTTACCAATGCAGGTTGGTATCCTTCATATGACATCAGGGTGGATGATATTAAAAATCCTGTTACAATTTTTTACAAGGCCAATTTTTTTCAGAACTCCGGGGTGGCCTGGGAAGATGTTAAGTTAAGTTTTTCAAATGCCACGCCATGGGTGGCCGGGGATTTACCGGCTTTATATCCCTGGTTTATTGATTATTATTATCCTGCGCCATCACTCCAGAGAAGTAAGGGTATAAGTAATAACCGGAGCGATGCTCCTGTGATGGTAGAAATGGCTGCCATGGCAAAAGTTATGGAGGCAGCGCCTGTATCAGTTGAAAAACAGGTTGGAGCGACAACTATCACATTTGACATTGCGGTTCCCTGCTCTATCCCTTCTGATGGTAAAATTCAGACAGCTGAAATTCAACGACTTACAGCTCCATCTGAATACAAATATGTCACCTTACCAAAGTTGTCACCGCTTGCCTACCTGACGGCAAATATTACTGACTGGGCAAAATTAAGTCTTCAGAGCGGAGAGGCCACGCTATATTTCGAGAATTCATTCGTCGGCAAATCATATCTTAATGTTAACCAGCTGACAGATACTCTGACAATTTCGCTCGGAACAGATAACAGCATCCTGGTAAAAAGAGAGAAAAGGAAAGATTTCACAAGCAAAAAGGTAATCGCAACGAACAAGACAGAGACATATTCATTCCTGCTGACAATCAGGAATAATAAATCAAATCCTGTTAAAATCACTCTTAACGATCAGCTCCCTGTTTCTTCAAATAGCGGCATAACCGTTGAACCCATAGAATTATCAGGTGCCGGCTACAACCCACAATCAGGTTATGTAAAGTGGGATCTTGAAATAAATCAACAGGAGACTAAACAAATAATCCTTACCTATTCAGTCAAATATCCAAAAGATCCTTAGCCTGCTCGCGGGACGAGCTCACCGAAGGTAATCTCCATCTCACAATTCTGTACCTCAAAATAAACCCTGTCAATTCGAATACCAGCGAGGAATCTCTTTATCATTGCTGTTGTATAAATAAGAAATTCAATTCAGTTACCTGGAGTGGGAGATTCCTCATTCTGTTTCCCCTCGTGTTGGTTAGAGTTTGGGCTCTGCCAGGCGAGTGGGAGATTCCTCATTACGCTACGCTACATTCGGAATGACAATTCATCTTTTGTGGGAAGGAAGAAGCGGCGATTCGCTTGGGCGAATCGCC